>NZ_JBFAOO010000071.1:0-35028 GCF_040675265.1 Microbispora sp. NPDC049633 | reverse complement strand
GGCCGGGCCGGGCCACCCGGAGGAACTGGGCGCCGGTGGAGACCGGGTGCGCGTGCGGAGAGGCGTCCACCACGGCGCGCAGCATCGTGGCCATGAGGTAGCCGCCGTTCAGCGGCCCTCCGATGGAGTATCCGTCGTCGAGACACACGTCGTAGGTGGTGTCGTCGACCCGGATGGCCTGCGTCGCCTCGTCGAACTTGGTCATGCGCCCCTCGCCGCTCTACCGAATTTTGTTCTGGTGATTACTTTAGCGTGACACTCCGGCGGACCGCCCGGCGGCTCGCGGGTCAAGCGGTCAAGCGGCCTGCAAGCGCACCGCTACCGGCCGGGCCTAGCTTCGCGGCGTACCCGACGACGACGCATGTGAGTGAGCCCCATGTCCCCCGACACCTCCCCGCAGAACCCGAGCCCCTGGCAGCCGCGTGACGAGCCCGACCTCGACCGCACCGTCGCCTATCGCGTTCCCCGCCCTCCGGCCGTAGGCGAGGCGCACACCGTGCGGATGCCGTCCTGGACCGAGCCCGAGGAGATCGGTTCCGTCACCCTGGCCGCCCCGCCGTCTCCCCCGGGCCGGGCCAGGCGGGGGCGCGGCTGGATCCTCGCGCTGGTGGCCGCCGTCTTCGTCGGCCTGGTCGGCGGCGGCGGGGTGTGGGCCGCCTCGAAGCTCAGCGGCGGCGGCACGCAGCCGCAGGACGTGCTGCCGGCGAACGCGCTGGCCTACGTCCGGCTCGACCTCGACCCGGCGGCCGGGCAGAAGCTCGCCCTGTTCGGCATCGCCCGCAAGTTCTCGGCCACCCGCGACTCCTTCGGCGGCGACGACCCGCGCAAGGCCCTCGTCACCGCGCTGCAGAAGGACGACCCCGGCCTTTCCAAGGTCGACTACGCCAGGGACGTCGAACCCTGGCTCGGCGACCGCGTCGGCCTCGCCGTGCTTCCGGCGGCCGGCGGCGGCGACCCCGTCGGGGCGCTCGCCGTACAGGTGAAGGACGAGGCGGCGGCCCGGACCGGCATCGGCAAGCTGGGCCTCGGCGACGGGAAGGGCGGCCTGGCGTTCCGCGACGGGTACGCCGTCATCGCCATGAGCCAGCAGCTGGCCGACGAGTACGTCAAGGCCGCGCCGCTGTCCGGCGACCCGCGCTTCGCCGACGACCTCAAGGCGCTGGGTGAGCAGGGCGTGCTGTCGTTCTGGATGGACGTGGAGAAGGTCGCCGAGGCCGGCTGGGCCGACGCCTCCGCCACGCTCGCGCTGCCGCAGCTCAAGGGGATGCGGTTCGCCGGCGCCCTCCGGTTCTCCGGCGACTACGCCGAGCTGGCCGGGATCACCCGCGGCGGGACGCCCACGAAGGTCCGGCCCGAGCCGGCGAAGATCGGCGAGCTGCCCGCCTCCACGGTCGCGGCGGCCTCGTTCTCCGGCCTGGGCGACATGCTGCGCGAGCAGTGGCCGTCGATCGAGCAGGCGGCGGGCGGCCCGGGCGGCGAGATGCTCAGGCAGACCCTCGACGGGGCGCGGGCGCAGTACGGCCTGTCCGTGCCGGACGACCTCGTGACGCTGCTGGGCCGCACCTTCACGCTCGCCCTGGACGAGCAGGACCTGGACGGCGCGCTGCCCCGCGTGGGCGCCGTGCTGACGACCGACACCGCCAAGGCGCAGGACCTGGTGAACCGGGTGAAGACCCATCTGAACGGCATGGAGAGATCCGCCGACATCGCCACCGCCGAGGGCGACGGACGGTTCGTGATCGCGAGCACCCAGGAGTACGCCGCGGCCCTGGGCGCGGCCGGCGCGCTCGGCGAGAGCGAGACCTTCCGCCTGGCGGTCCCGGACGCCGGTAAGGCGACCTACGCCGTGTACGCCGACCTCGACCGGCTGGAGAAGCTCTACCTGGACAGTGTGCCGGGCCAGGCGCGCGCGGACGTCGAGAAGCTGCGGGCGATCGGCCTGAGCGGCACCCAGGGCGAGGACGGCTCGGCCTTCACGCTCAGGGTCGTCTTGAACTGACCCCTGCGGCCGGCCCTCATGCTCCGGCTCATCCCGCCCGAAACGGAACTCCGGCCCACCCTCGCCGGAGCGGGCGGGGTGAGCCGGTCGGTCGTGACAGCCGGGCCGGGAGTCAGGCCCAGAGCTGGCCTTCGAGACGGTCCTCCGCCTCGTCGAGGGTCCCCTCGTAGGCGCCGGTCGACAGATACTTCCACCCGCCGTCGGCCACGATGAACACGATGTCGGCCCGCTCGCCGGCCTGGACGGCCTTGCGCGCCATGCCCAGGGCGGCGTGCAGGGCGCAGCCCGTCGAGATGCCCGCGAAGATGCCCTCGGCGGCCAGCAGCTCACGGGTCCGGCGCAGCGCGTCGGCCGAGGTCACCGAGTAGCGGGTGGTCAGCACGGACGCGTCGTACAGCTCGGGCACGAACCCCTCGTCCACGTTGCGCAGGCCGTAGACCAGCTCGCCGTACCGCGGCTCGGCGGCGACGATCTTCACGTCGGGCACCTGCTCGCGCAGGTAGCGGCCGACGCCCATGAGCGTGCCGGTCGTGCCGAGCCCGGCGACGAAGTGGGTCACGGTCGGCAGGTCCGCGAGGATCTCCGGCCCGGTCGACTCGTAGTGGGAACGCCAGTTGGCGGGGTTGCCGTACTGGTAGAGCATCACCCAGTCGGGGTGCTCGGCCGCGAGGCCCTTGGCGACCCGCACCGCCTCGTTGGAGCCGCCCGCGGCCGGCGAGGAGATGATCTCCGCACCCCACATGCGCAGCAGCTGGCGGCGCTCCTCCGAGGTGTTCTCCGGCATGACGCAGATCAGCCGGTAGCCCTTGAGCCGGGCCGACATCGCCAGCGAGATGCCGGTGTTGCCGGAGGTCGGCTCCAGGATCGTGCATCCCGGCGTGAGCAGCCCGTCCTTCTCGGCCTGCTCGATCATCCACAGCGCCGGCCGGTCCTTGACCGACCCGGTCGGGTTGCGGTCCTCCAGCTTCGCCCAGATCCGTACGTCAGGAGACGGCGACAGCCTGGGCAGACCCACCAGCGGGGTGCGCCCGACCGAGTCGATCAACGAGTCGAAGCGCATTCAGCGCGCTCCGCCCGCGACGGCCGGGAGCACGGTCACGGTGTCGCCGTCGGCGACGGGGGTGCCGAGCCCGCCGAGGAAACGTACGTCCTCGTCGTTGAGGTAGACGTTGACGAAGCGGCGCAGCCCGGAATCGTCCACCAGCCGGTCCTTCAGGCCGGGGTGGCGCGCCTCCAGGTCGCCGATCAGCTCTTCGAGGGTCGCTCCCTTGGCGTTGACCGCCTTGGCGCCATCGGTGTAGCTGCGGAGGATGGTCGGAATGCGGACCTCGATAGCCATGTCGGCTCAATCTCCTTGATCAGGGGTCGTCATGATGGTGGGCGTTCACCTGAGTGAAACATGGTCAGGTGGGAGTCGATTCCAGCGGTCATCCGCCCGGCGGGCGCGTGCGGCGCCTCCGCCGGGGCGGCCGGGTCAGCGACAGTCGTAGACGACGACGGTAGGCGTGTGCGCGAAGAGGAACGCCTGAACAGGAGACTCCGGGCGTACCCGGCGCGACAGGACAGCCGGTGACGACACGGGACGAGCGTCATCGATGGGCATAACTTCAGTTTAACCGTACGACTCGACGATCTTGACTTCCTCCTCCGTGACGACGCCGTCCACGATCCGGTAGGACCGGAAGGGCGTCTCCTCCTCAGAGGCGGTCGACACCAGCACGTAGTGGGCGTCGGGCTCGGAGGCGTAGCTGATGTCCGTACGGGACGGGTACGCCTCGGTGGCGGTGTGGGAGTGGTAGATCACGACCGGGACCTCGTCGCGGTCGTCCATCTCCCGCCACACGCGGAACTGCTCCATCGAGTCGAAGCGGTAGAACGTCGGAGAGCGCTCGGCGTTCTCCATCGGGACGAACCGCTCGGGACGGTCGGACCCGGCGGGCCCGGCCAGGACGCCGCACGCCTCGTCGGGGTGGTCGGCCCGGGCGTGGGCCACGATCTTTTCGACCAGCTCGCGTGAGATCGTCAGCATGCTGGGAAACCTACCAAAGCGCCCTGACGAGGGTGTCCTGCAGGTAGGTCAGCCAGTCGTAGATCACGAACGAGGGATAGCGGGGGTCGTCCTCGGGCATCCGGGCGATCTCCTCGTGGACCTCCTCGGTGACCTCCAGCCGCACGCCGAGCGCGAGGCGGACGTCGTTGAGCGCCCGCAGCCACGCCTGTCCCTGCTCGGCGGTGAGCGTGAGACGGCCCGGCTCCGCCGTCTCCAGCAGCGTGGTCGCGTCGGCCCGCTTGCCGTCGCGCAGCGTCGCCTCCGTGTAGCGCCGGAACTCCTGCGCCGCCTCCTCGTCGTCGGCGTATGCCGAGGGGAACAGGCGCGCGAGCACGGGGTCGGCCGACGGGGCCGCCGCGCCGATGCCGAGGGCGCGCTCCAGCGGGTCGTCGCCGGTGGTCCCCGGCTCGACCAGACCGAGCACCTGCGACACCAGCGAGCGCAGGATCGACACCTCACCCGCGTCCAGATGGACGGTCACCCCGTCACTCGTCGCCCTGAAGCCCGAGCTCATCATTTGTCCTGCTGGACGGTGGCCCACAGGCCGTAGGAATGGAGGATCTGCACGTCGCGCTCCATCTCCTCCCGGGTGCCGCTGGCCACGACGGCCTTGCCCTTGTGGTGGACGTCCATCATCAGCTTCTCGGCCTTCTCACGGGGATAGCCGAACACGGCCTGGAAGACGTACGTGACGTACGACATCAGGTTGACCGGGTCGTTCCACACGATCGTGAGCCACGGCAGATCGGGGCGCACGTCCGACGACGGACGCTCGACCTCGGCTGGAGCTGTGCTACCCACGTAACCATCCTGCACCACGACCGTCGTAGTCTTCGACACGTGCGCATGACCACGGGCACGGCCCTGCTGACCGACCAGTACGAACTGACGATGCTCCAGGCCGCGCTGGCGAGCGGCGCGGCGCACCGCCGGGCGGTCTTCGAGGTGTTCGCCCGCCGGCTGCCGGGGGGACGGCGCTACGGGGTGGTGGCCGGCACCGGGCGATTCCTCGACGCGCTGGAGGACTTCCGCTTCGACGAGCAGGACATCGACTACCTGTGCTCGGCCGGGATCGTGGACGAGCCGACCGGCGAGTTTCTCGCCGGCTACCGCTTCTCCGGCAACGTGTACGGCTACCGCGAGGGCGAGGCGTTCTTCCCCGGCTCGCCGATCATGGTGGTCGAGGGGACGTTCGCCGAGGCCGTGCTGCTGGAGACGCTGATCCTGTCGATTCTCAACCACGACTGCGCGATCGCGGCGGCCGCCTCCCGGATGGCCCAGGCCGCCGGCGACCGGCCGCTCATCGAGATGGGCTCGCGGCGCACGCACGAGCACGCCGCGGTCGCCGCCGCCAGGGCCGCCTACCTGTGCGGCTTCGCCTCCACCTCCAACCTCATGGCCGGTCACCTGTACGGCGTGCCGACCGCGGGCACCGCCGCCCACGCGTTCACCCTGCTGCACGACTCGGAGGAGGACGCCTTCCGGGCCCAGCTCGACTCCCTCGGCCGCGGCACCACCCTGCTCGTGGACACCTACGACGTCGCCAAGGCCGTACGCACCGCGGTGGAGCTGGCCGGGCCCGGCCTCGGCGCGGTGCGCATCGACTCCGGCGACCTCGCGGTGGTGGCCGTGGAGGTGCGCCGCCTGCTCGACGAGCTGGGCGCGGACCGCACGCGGATCGTCGTCACCAGCGACCTCGACGAGTTCGCGATCGCGGCGCTGGCGGCGGCGCCGGTGGACGCCTACGGCGTGGGCACCGCCCTGTCCACCGGCTCGGGCCATCCGACGGCCAGCCTCGTCTACAAGCTCGTCGCCAGAGAGGACCACGCGGGAGTCCTCCAGCCCGTCGCCAAGGCGTCCGTCGGCAAGCCCAGCGTCGGCGGGCGCAAGTGGGCCTACCGCAGGACCAGCGGCGGCACCGCCACCGCCGAGGTGGTCACCCGCGAGCCGATGGACGCGGATGACCGCCCGCTGCTGGCCGAACTCGTGCGGGACGGCAAGGTCGTCGGACGCGAACCCCTGGAGGCCGCCCGCGACCGGCACCGGGCGACTTTGACGGAGTTACCACTGGAGGCGTGCAGCCTCTCCCCCGGAGACCCCGCAGTCCCTACTATTTTCAAGTGATCGCGGAGGACCGGCGCATGAGGACGACGCCGGTCCTCCGCGATCGCCACTGTGAGGTGATCCCATGAAGACCGCGCTCGTCGTCGTGGACGTGCAGAACGACTTCTGCGAGGGCGGCAGCCTGCCGGTCGGCGGCGGCGCCGACGTGGCCGTCGCGATCAGCCGCCACGTCCAGGAGCACGCGTACGACCACGTGGTCGCCACCCGCGACTACCACGTCGATCCGGGGGCCCACTTCGCGGCCGAGCCCGACTACGTCGACTCGTGGCCGCCGCACTGCGTGGTCGGCACCACCGGCGCGGACTTCCACCCCGCCTTCGACACCGCGAAGGTCGAGGAGGTCTTCAGCAAGGGGGCCCGGCAGGCGGCCTACAGCGGATTCGAGGGCGCCACCGGAGACGGCGTGGGCCTGGCCGCCTGGCTGCGCGAACGCGGCGTGGAGGCCGTGGACGTCGTCGGGATCGCCACCGACCACTGCGTGCGGGCCACCGCCCTCGACGCGGCGGCCGGCGGCTTCGCCGTACGGGTCCTGCTGGACCTGACCGCGGGCGTGGCCAGGCAGACGACGGAGTCGGCGCTCGCCCACCTCGCGGAGGCCGGAGTCGAGCTCACCGGAGAGCCCGTCCTCCGCTCCTGACCCGCGACGTCCATCCCCGGCCCGGGCACTCCCGCTATGGGCCGGCGGACACGACCTGTCCCGGCCCGGCTCCCGCACGCGGCCCGCCGGTCATCCGCGGGGACACGACCGCGCGGAATCGGATGCCAACGTCTTCACCACGTAGAGTCATCGGTGTATTACCTAGAGCGACGACCCTTCGTGGATTGGCGGCCCCGATGTTCGCGTTCCTGCTCGGCCTCACCTGGCTCGTCCTGACCCCGGTCTGCGTCTGGCTGCTCTTCGGCCGCGGCCACCGGGGACTGCTCCGCGTCACGGGCGCGCTCACGCTCGCGGCCCTGCAGGCGGCCACGATGGTCGTGGGGTTCACCCAGGAGGCCGCCCGGACCCCCGCCCGGACGGTCGCCGTCCGCGCCCCTCACACCGACGCCGGCCCGCCGGCGGGAGTGGCGCCCTCCACCGGTGCGGTCGCGGCGCCGTCTCCGGCCCCGACCGGTTCTCCCGCCTGCGATTCCCGCATCCCCGACCCCGAGGCCGTACGACTGTCGTTCCGCGGCAGGTCCCTGCACGGCCTCACGGTGTACTGGCCCGCGTCGCCCGCGCAGTGCGACACCGCCACGGTGGCCGTCCACCAGGCCGGGCACCGGCTGCGCATCTGGGTGCAGGAGGGCGCCACCGCCCCCCAGGCGAGGCACCCCGAGGGAGCGCACCACGTGCCCGTGCGCGTGGAGCAGGGAACGGCCTCCCTCAGCCTCAGGCTCAGCCCGGTCACCCGGCACCACCGCCGCTACGTGGCCATCAACGGCCAGACCGGGACCAAGATCCCCCTGCGCTCCCACATCTCGTGACGGGAGACCGCCCGTGCGGCCTCAGCCGGCCGGCGTCGACGTGACCTCGAAATGGTCGTCGGTGCCTGCCGGGGGGTCGCCGTCCGGTGCGGGTGGCACCTCGTCGGCGCGGTCGTAGATCCCGGCGGCCCACCTGCCGGGCTGCTCGCCGATCATGGCCGACAACCGGTCGCGCACCTCGGGGCGCCACAACGCCCGGCCCTCGGCGAGTGCGGGCTCGTCACACTCCTTCGGGAGCGCCCGGCATGCCGCCTCCCGCACCGGGGCGTCCGCCGGAAAAACCCAGATCCGGATGGACTGCGGGCGTTGCAGCCAGCCGGACGGCGCCGACTTCCGGTCGTGGTGCCCGCCGCCCGCCGAGTCCCCGCACCGTCCGGTCGTGCCGCCCATCTCGCCACTCTTGAGCGGCATCTCCACGACCACCCACGCCTGGGGGTCGCCGCAGACCACTCTGGAACCGGTGAGATAGCTCGTCGGGGTGAAGGTCAGCGTCTGCCCGGCGCCCACCGTCTCGAACCTCCAGGTGCGGATGGGGTGCAGGTCGAACTTCTGCGCTCCCAGCACCACGGGCATCGCGTCGGGGAGCTTCGGCCAGCGCGCGGCCTGGGCGGAACCGGTGGGCTGCGCGGCGACTGTCGTACGGTCGGCCCGGGGTGGGCCGGTCAGCAGGTCGTTTCCCAGCACAACAGCGGTGACGGTGCAGGCCACCGCCACCCCGGCCGTCATCGCCCGCCGGGTGCGGCGCATGCGCCGGCCTCGCCGGACGATCACGTCGAGAGGGGCGGCCGGCTCCCGTCCGGCGGGTGCCCGGCCGTGCTCGTCCAGCAGAGTGCGCAGGTCGCTCTCGGTGTGTCTCATCGCTTGGCCCTCTCCATGCTCATGGTCCGGACGTCCGGGTCGACGCGAAGACGGGTGAGAGCCCTGCTGAGCTGGGTCTTCACCGCTCCCAGTGAGCAGCCGACGATGTCGGCGACCTGGGCGAGCGTCCGTCCCTCGTAGTAGTGCAGGACGATCACCGCGCGCTGGCGCGGGGAGAGCGTGCCGATCGCGCTCCACAGCGCGGCCTGGTCGTCCACCTCGGCGGCCTCGTCGCGGGGATCGGCCGTCTCGGGAAGCGTCTCTGCCGGGATCTCCCCGCGCCAGCGCCTGCGCCACCACGAGGCGTGGGTGTTCACGATGATCCGGTAGACGTACGGGTCGGGGTTGCCCTCGATCCGCCGCCAGGCCAGCCACGCCTTCGCCAGCGCGGTCTGCACCAGGTCCTCGGCCGTGCCCCAGTCCCGGGCGAGGAGATACGCCATCCGGCACAGCCGTGAATGCCGCTGTGCCACATAGTCGGCGAACCCGTCGTCCATCGATCATCTCCGTCTCGTCGTCTCCGGCGATGACTACCGCCCGGGAGGCGCGTTCGGATGACAGAAGCGGTGGTTTCCACCCGCCGACAAGATCCTTGAGCACGTGCCCGTAGGCGTGGAGCAGGGCCTGGCCTCCCTCAGCCTCCGGCTCGGCCCGGCCGCCCGCCACCACCGCTCCCTAGCCCATCTCATAGCGCACTGTGTGGCGAGGGCGACAAAGTGCCGTTCATATATCGCGGGAAATGAGGGCATGCGGCACAGAACACGCGGAGCCAGGTGAATATTCGTCACACCGATAGCGAAATATTCCACCCCGCTGACGGAGCCTCACGAAATCCGCCGTGAACATTCTCATCCCGGCGGCCTCCGAGCTGATAGCAATTACCTCCGCGCACCCGCAGCGCCCCTACTTCCCCCCAGCGAGCCTCGGCTACGCTGCGAGCAGCATCGGAGGACATGCATGTTGACGCTCGAGGAACGCGTCGAACTCCTGGAGCAGGAAATGGTCGGTGTCGGCAAGAGCAGCCGCCTGGAGGCGACGATACGCGCTTATGACGCCCAGCAGATGATCTGGGTCAAGGTCGACGCGATAAGCGAGCGGCTCACCCGGATCGAGCAGATCGGAGAGCAGACGAGAACGGACATCGGCGTCCTCAAGAGCCAGATGGCCGCCGCCGGCCGCCGGTTCGACCACGTGGACCGCGAGATCGCGCGCCTGGATGGCCGCATCGACGAACTCAGCAATCGGGTCGATATCCTGACCGGCCGGGTGGACACCCTCACCGGACAGGTCGAGACCCTCGGGGGACAGGTCGAGGTCCTGACCGGCCGGGTGGACGGCCTCACCACCCGCGTGGACACACTCACCAACCGGGTCGACACCCTCACCGGACAGGTGAACGTGCTCACCGCCCGTGTCGACGGACTCACCGATCAGGTCGGGGCCCTGACCGGCCGCGTCGACGGCCTCACCACCCGGGTCGACGCGATGAGCGGCCAGTTGGTCACGATGATGGAACAGGTCGACGGCATGACCGGCCACATCGGCAGGATGACCGACTTGAACAGGACGATGTTCGACTCGGTCCTGACCCGGTTGGAGGATGTCTACGCCCAGGTCCGGATGAGCAACCTCGTCAACCGGCCGGACCCTCGGCGCGTGGAGCATGCCGAGCACGGCCAGGCGGAGGAATCCGCCTGAGCGGCACGTCCGCGATCCGAAGCCGACCGATGAGCGCAGGTAACGCCCCGGGACGCGAGGCGTGGTGCCGTAGGTCCTCCTGACCCGCACCGGTAGCCGGAGGGAAGACGAGCGCGGCTCGCCGCTCCGCACGGGACCGGCGAGCCGCGATCCGGCACGGGGTGGGCGACATACCGTCAGGAGACACCTGGGCGGCTCCGCGGCGTACTTCGCCGGATCACGCGGAAGCCGTACGGCGCAGGTGGGACGACGGCTGGGTCATTTGCGCTGGGTGGCCCACTTGCGGATCATCGCGATGCGCTCGCGGACCTGTTCCGCCGTCGCCTGGGCGATGGCGGGGCCACCGCAGGCCCGGCGCAGCTCGGCATGGATGACGCCGTGCGGCTGGCCGGTGCGGTGGTTCCACGCGCCGACGAGGCCGTTCAGCTCCTTGCGGAGCTCGGCGAGCTGCTCGTGCGGCGCGAGGGCGGGAGCAGGCTCCTCGCTTTTCTTGGTCTTGCGCTTGGCCGCCTGCTGGTCGGCCTGGCGCTTGCGCAGCAACGAGGCCACCTGGTCGGGCTCCAGCAGGCCGGGCAGGCCGATGAAGTCCTCCTCCTCAGGCGAGCCGGGTGCGGCGGCGGTGCCGAACTCGCCGCCGTCGAACAGCACCCGGTCGAAGGTCGCCGAGGCCTCCAGCGTCTGGAAGGGCAGCTCGTCGCCGAGCGCGTCGGGCTGCTTCTTCTCCTGCTGTGCCTGCTCCAGCAGCAGGTCGTCGAGCCCGTCCTCGTCGCGGCGGCGGCCCAGCACGTGGTCGCGCTCTTCCTCCATCTCGCCCGCCAGGCCCATGAGGACGGGCACCGAGGGCAGGAAGACCGACGCGGTCTCGCCACGTTTGCGGGCGCGGACGAAACGCCCGACGGCCTGGGCGAAGAACAGCGGGGTCGAGGTGCTCGTGGCGTAGACCCCGACGCACAGCCGGGGGATGTCGACGCCCTCGGAGACCATCCGGACCGCGACCAGCCAGCGCCGGTCGGAGGCACCGAAGTCCTTGATCTTCTGGGACGCGCCCGGGTCGTCGGAGAGCACGACCTCGGCTCCCTCGCCGGTCACCGCACGAATGTGCCGGGCGTAGGCGCGGGCCGACTCGTGGTCGGAGGCGATGACCAGCCCGCCCGCGTCGGGCACACCCCGCCGCACCTCGGTGAGGCGCCGATCGGCCGCGTGGATGACCTGGCGGATCCAGTCGCCCTTCGGGTCGAGGGCAGCCCGCCACGCCTGCGACAGCTGGTCCTTGGTCAGCGGCGTGCCGAGCGTGGCGGCGATCTCGTCGCCCGCCCGCGTGCGCCACTTCATCTCCCCCGAGTACGCCAGGAAGATGACCGGCCGGACGACGCCGTCGGCCAGGGCCGGGCCGTACCCGTAGGAGTAGTCGGAGACGCTCCGCATCGCCCCCTCGCCGTCCTCGACGTAGGTGACGAACGGGATCGGGCTGTCGTCGGATCGGAACGGCGTGCCGGTCAGCCCGAGTCGCCTGGTCGCGGGCTCGAACGCCTCACGGATGCCGTCGCCCCACGACTTGGCGTCGCCGGCGTGGTGGATCTCGTCGAAGATCACCAGGGTCTTGCGCGCCTCGGTCCGGGCCCGGTGCAGGGCCGGGTGCATCGCGATCTGCGCGTACGTGACCGCGACGCCGACGTAGTCGCGGGAGGTGGCGCCCTGGCTGTTCTTGAACTCGGGGTCGATGCTGATTCCGACCCTGGCTGCCGCGTCGGCCCACTGCCGCTTGAGGTGCTCGGTGGGGGTGACGATCGTCAGCGCGCGCACGATCCCACGGCTGAGCAGCTCGCTGGCGATCCGCAGCGCGTACGTCGTCTTGCCGGCGCCGGGGGTGGCGACGGTCAGGAAGTCGCGCGGCTCGCGGCTGAAGTAGAGGTCGAAGGCCTGCTGCTGCCACGCGCGCAACTTCGGGGCGGTGCCCCAGGCGGCTCTGTCGGGGTAGGACGGGGAGAGGTGGGACGCGGCCGAAACGCTCAACGACGCCTCCCCGAACTCATCGGAACACTGGTGTCTCTATCGGTTCGCTCCCTCACAGTGGATTCAGACTAGCCCGCCCGACCGACAGGACGTGCCCCGCACACGCAGGGTGGTCCGAATTGACCACTTGTGACAGTCGCCACACAGTGGTCGGCGTCGGCCTCTGGCATCCGACGCCGCACGTTGTACACGACCAGGGCGAAGGCCCTCGGACAGCCTGGAGTCCGAGAGCCTCCGCCCTGAGTAACGCCTCGCCGCGGATCGTCAGAGAGACTGGGGGGCAGTGCAGTTGCCGACGCTCAGCGGCCGGACCGTACCGGTCAGGTTGGTGATGGAACTGACGGTGCAGTCCGAGAAGAGGATCGCGCCGTCCGCCCTGCGCACCGTCACCCTCAGGCGACCGGCGGCAGCGCCCGTCGCAGGAAGCACGAGGGTGGCGGGCAGCGGGTCAGGGAGCGCCGTGCTGGGCGATGGAGCCAGTGCGATGTCGTAGAAGAAGCCGGTCCCGAACCTCGTTGTCAGGTCGGTCCAGCTCGTGCCGTCGTTGACCCACACGTGGCCCCGGCGCGCCGAGCCAGTGTAATGAGTAGAGCTCAGCGGGATCAGGGCGCTGACGTTGGGCCCCCCGGTCGCCACGATAGTCCGGGCGGTGAAGCCTGTGAGGATGTTGGTCGCGTCGAGACGGGGGTAGGGGATCTTCTTGTCCTTGCCCTTGTCCCCGGCGGGGTTCGTCGCCGCCTGAGTGGCGGGGGTGTTCTTCGCCGGGGCCGCGCTCGCCGCGACCGCACCGGACAGCCCAACGGTCGCGCATGTCACCGCGGCCACGGCGGACCACATCGACAGGCGACCGGCGCCACGCGAACCAGAGGCCGAGCTGCTCCTACGAGAAATCAATTTGATTTCCCCCCATGGTGAGAGAATTGGTCTTTCCGGGTCACCGCGTTTTCGTGCGATGCGACATCGAAGATACCTAGGGGAGGAAACGCGAGCAGCGAACCACTTGTCGGATATGAGCAAACAGATTTCCCGCCTATACCAAAGTCGTCTCGGCGGTAAGCCCATGTCCTGTCATTCACCCTTCAGCAGCCGAATCGCGAGATCAGCGACTTAATCCACCATGCCCGCTTGAGAAGCTCACGAGTAACTATGCATATCAATTCGGACATCGACCCGCCGGAACGGCGTACGGCACGAGAATGCGGACGGCCCGCAGGAAAACTGAACTCCTGCGGGCCGTCGGTCCGTCGGTGTGAGTCGTCTCGCCGCCGTCAGCTGCGCAGGCGCTCCCAGGGGCTGCACGGCAGGGGCGCGGGCGCCTGCGGAAGAGGATTGTTCACGTTGCAGATCGTGAAGAAGATGTTGCTGTCGGACGTCCGCGCGACAATCGCGAGCCTGGCCTGGCCGGGAGCCGAATTGGCGTCCTCGGTTGCGGTGATGTTGGTCACGAAGGCTCCCCGGCTGCCCGGCACGCGCCGCAGGCTCTGCCAGCCGAGCGGCGTGCTACGGGGGTCGAAGACGAACGGGGCCCCGTTGTTGGCGGACACGGCGAAGTTGGTCGCGCCGCCTGGCGTGTCCCGGACGATAGTGGAGTCGAGCCACCGGATCGGCTCCTTTCCGTGCTTCGGTTCGTCTCCGTTGACGTGAAGCGGCACCGACGCCGGCACGCTGAAGGGGCGGTCGGCGGCAGGCCTCGTCGTCGCGGTGTCGGCACTGGCGGCGAGCGGGGCCGACAGTCCCACAAGCGCGCCGACCACCGACGTCGCGGCGGCCCAGGTGAGGAGGCGACCGACGGCGTGCGGGCCTGAAACCGAAGTGCTCCTAGGAGAAATCAACTGATTTCCCTCCCAATGACGAGAATTGGACTTTCCGGGTCACCGCACTTTTCGAGCGATGCGATGCCGAAGCTACCTCCCCATGGGAACGCAGGCACCGCGACACCTTTCGGTGCACGGCAAACATAAGTTACGGCTAGTTCAAAGCCGACCACTATGAACGAATGTTTCCGCGCCCGCCCCCCTCGTTGCCTTTTTGTCGCGATTCATGCCGCCCCCGCCGACCTCCGAATCCGGCCCAACAGGCCCGCCGACCGGTGGGACCATGACACGCGCCATGAACAAATCAAGCTCTCGGTCAGGAGCGGCCATCCCGGCGTGGCGGGTGAACATCCTCGCGGCCGTGCGGCATAGAACGGGACCGCCATCTCGATAGGAGGCCTACATGCTGTTCACGCGTTGGATCGCAGACATGACAGAAAAGCCGCGAAGGGAGACGCACAGCCGGTCATTCCTGGCAGCGGCGGTCGTGGCGGCCGGCCTGGTGCCCCTGGCCGCCCTGCCCGCCGTCGCGGCACAGCAGACCCACGAACGCCGGAACGGCGAGCGCATCGGCGTCGTCGGGGAACCGGAACCGACCACGCTGCAGGCCAACTCCGGATCGTTCGGGCCGGCGGCCGTTCCCACCACAGCGCCCGGCACCGGAGGATTCGGATCCACCACGCCAGGCGGCAACGGCTCGTTCGGACCCGCCGCCGTTCCCACCACATCACCCGGCAGCGGAGCGTCCGGAGCCGCCGGCTTCGCCAATCGGCCGTCTCGATGAACGACATCGTTCCCGGCCACCTGGACTCGCGGCCACAGGTCGGCTGAGAACGGGCCGCACCACGCCGACGGCGGGGAACCGCGCCGGCCGACCGCCGGATGAGTTCACGGCCTCCCGGAGATCAAGTGCCAGATCAGCGTGATCTCCGGGAGGCGACGTCGTGCCGCCGACCGCACGATGAGCTCAGGTGGCTCCCCACATCAGGCCCTCGATCTCGGCGCGCGACCGGGGATCGTCGGGATGGGCCAGCCCGAGCAGGACCGTGCTGCCGCCGTCCGGCCGGGTCAGCAGGGTCACCCGCATGAAGGCGGGCTCGTTGACGACGTCGGTGTACTCGGCGCGTACGGCGCGGGTGTGGCCCGGCCGCCCTCCGACGGTGACCGCGCGGTCGTCGAGCACCTCGACCTTGTCGCCATGCAGCAGCAGCTGCGTGTAGAGATCGCTCAGGTCGATGACGGCCGAGCGCAGGTTGGGCGGGTCCACCCGGTCGCCGGGCCGGGCCATGACCGTCGCGCTGTCCCCGCGCGCGGCGGACGAGGTGAAGCCGGTCACGGGCGCGACCACGCCCTCCCGCCACTCGGGCGGCAACGTGTAGGCGACCCCCGCGATCTGGTCGTTCACCACGGTGGGAGGCACGCTCTCGGCCCGGTGCAGGACCGTGACCACCACCGCGCCGATGACGGCGGCCGAGCAGACCAGCGCGAGCCCGCCGACGAGAAGGCGCTGTAACCAGCGGGGCATCCGGCGGGGCGGCGTGTCGGGCGCGCGGTAGCGGCGGGCCGAGGGAGGCAGGTCGTCCTCGGGCTTCGCGGGCTCCAGGTCCAGCGAGGGCCACACCGGGCGGTCGGCCGATCGCCTCTCGGCGACCGGCGCGCCGTACGGACGGGTGAAGCCACCCCCGACGCTCTCAGGTCCGGGAGAGGCCGGCTCTTGCGGCGTCGCGTCGCCGGGCAAACGGTACGCACGCGGGAACCCCTCTTCGGCGTCCCCGCCTGCTCCATGGGGATGCGCGGGCTCTTGCGGCGTCGCGTCGCCGGGCAGGCGGTACGCACGCGGGAAGCCCTCTTCGGCGCCCTGCCCCGCCTCGGGCCGCTGCGGCGGTCGCCTGCCCTCCTGCCCCGCCTCGCCTCTGTCCGGCATGAGGTAGGGGCGGGTGGTGAAGCCCTCTTGCGCCGGGCCGGAACGCCCGGGCGCCTCCTCCGCCGCGTCTCCCGGCATGCGGTACGGGCGGGCGGCAGAGCCGCCTCGAGTCGGGCCGGGGCCGGAGCGCGCGGGCCTCTCCTCCGTCACGTCGCCGGGCAGGCGGTACGCGCGGGTGAAGCTCTCCTCCTCGGGGTCCCGGCCGCCGTACGGGCGTGTGGGCCACTGCGGGGACGACGGCGGCCCTCCCGGGGCGCCGTACGGGCGGCCGGCGCCCTCCTCGGACGGCGGGGACTCCTCCTCGGCGGGGGGCCAGACCCGGCGCATCCACTGGTCATCCACAAAGCCTCCCCGGGCGGCCTGGCCGGGCGCGCGTGGAACGGAACCGGCGAGTGACTCGGCGCTCAGGGCCGGGCGCGAGGCTTCGTGACCATGAACGCTGCTGTGGAGTTACTCACACCCGCGCCGCCACGTCAACGGCTCACGGCCGATTCGTCATCGCCCCGTACCTCGCGCATCGCCCTGGGCCTCCACGACCGGCTCGTCGCCGCTCTGGGCGGCGCTCGGCACCTCGTCGTCGGCGCCGTCCGCGGCGGGCCCCTCGATGTCGGCGGCGGCCTTCCGCGGCCCCGCGTCGGCTGCCCGCGGCGCCGGTCGGCGGTAGGCGTCCCACATCTGGTGGACGCGTACGCCCTGGCCCGCCGTGAACTCGCGCATGCAGCGATCCTGGGCGTAGTCCATGAAGTTGTGGATCGGGTCGCCGCCCGAGGCGGGGCAGGTGTCCTTCTTCGAGGGGCAGCCGTTCGTCGGGTACGCCTCGGCCGGGGTGTCGTCCACCGAGTCCCCCGGGGCCTTGCAGCCGTTCTCGAAGGTGTGCAGCAGGCCGAACCAGTGGCCGATCTCGTGCACGGCCGTGAAACCCCTGGCGAAGTCGCGCAGCGGGCCGCCCGGGACGCTCCGCCAGTCGATCACCACGCCGTCCAGCACGGGCTCGTCGTCGTACCAGTACGGATAGGTGGAGTAGCCGAGCACGAGCCGGCTCAGCTGCGCGATGTACAGGTTGAGCGTCTCCGCACCCCCGGCCCGCAGCTTCTTCTTCATCGGCTCCTCGAAGCCGAGGGGGTCGCGGAACCAGCTCCGGTTCTCGGTGTGGGTGACGCCCTTGAGCTCGAAGCGCACGCCGGTGTCGGCCCCGCCGTACCCGCCCGAGTAGGCCGTGTTCAGCACGGCGATCTGCCGGGCGACGGCGGCGTCGGGCAGGCCGAGCGCGTGGTCCCTGATGATATGCACCCACACCGGAACGGTGATCCGCTCAAGGGTGCCGGAAGCACTCCCCCGCCGCGCGGCGTTTCCCGGCCGCGCCGTGTCGTCACGCTGAGCGGCGTCCTGCCGTCGCGCCGTTTCGAGCCTGCGGGCCAGGTCGGCCGACATCCGGGCGACCTCGTCGGGCCCGGGCTCACGCGGCTCCAGCGCATGGGTGAGCGCCCCGACGCCGTGCCGGCGCTGCGGCACGGCGTGGCGGGCGAGACAGGCGTCCGGCCGCGAGGCCGGCGAACCGCGCATCCCGGTACCGGCGTGATCTCCGGTCCCCCGGGAGGCCGCGGACGCGGGGGCGGCGCAGACGCCGCCCAGCGCGTGAAGGCATGCAAGGAAGACGGCGATGGGTCGCCGAACCATTCGTTCCCCCGATACGGCTGGTCAGAAGGCAGACCCTAGCCGCGGGGAACGTGGTGATCCCGTATCGACACTCACTCGCCGGACGGTTCGCCCTTGGGCAGCCCTTCGTAGATCTCCTTGCACTCCGGGCAGACCGGGTACTTCTTCGGGTCGCGGCTGGGCACCCAGACCTTGCCGCACAGGGCCCGCACCGGCGCGCCGGTGACGTAGCTCTCAGTGATCTTGTTCTTGTCGGCGAAGTGCGAGAAGCGCTCGTGGTCACCGTCGCCGTGCGAGAGCCGGGGTGTTACGTCGCTCTCGGGAAGAATCTTCGTGCCGCTCACGGATACCAAGTCTACTGAGCGAGCGGGCGCTCCCGACCCGGACGCGCGTACGGCTCCCGCCGGGGTGGCGGGAGCCGTACGGGAGGAAACGGACGTCAGCCCATGTGGACCGGCGCGCCCTCGGTCTTGCGGCCGGCCTTGACGAACAGGGCCAGGGCCGCCGCGACCAGGGCGACCGCCGTGCTCACGACGAAGCCGAGGTGCAGGCCGTCCATGAAGGACAGGTGCGCCGCGTCGGCGACCGTCTTGGCCACCTCGGCCGGGAGCCCGGGCGGGGCCTGGCCCACCGAGGCCAGGGCCTTCAGCCCCTCCAGCTCAGCGGGCTTGACGGCCTGCGCCATCGGGCCGAGGTAGCCCGGCAGCACGTCGGCCACCTTGGCGGACACGACCGCGCCCAGGATCGCGGTGCCGAGCGCGCCGCCGACCTGCATCGCGGAGTTCTGCACGCCGCCCGCGACACCGCTCAACTCCTCGGGCGCGTTGCCCACGATGATCTCGGTGGCGCCGACGAACACCGGCGACAGGCCGAACGCGAGCAGCACGAACGGGATCGCGGTGTCGGCGAAGGCCGCGTCGACGCTGAGCCGCGACATGAGGAACATGGCGACGGCCGCGATCACCATGCCGCCCGCGATGGTGATCTTCGGACCGAGCTTGCCGATGAGCATGCCCGCGATGGGCGAGGCGACGATCATGCCGGCGCTCATGGGCAGCATCCGCAGACCGGAGTCGAGCGGCGTGAGCCCGTGCACGCCCTGGAAGAAGAACGTGAGGAAGAACATCGCGCCGAACATCGCGAACGACATGAGGACCATGAGGACGGTCCCGATCGAGACCGAGGCGTTGCGGAACAGGCTCAGCTGCAGCAGCGGCTCGCGCGCCTTCGACTGCCAGAACAGGAACACGGCCCCGACGACCACGGCCGCGGCGAGGAAGCCGAGCGTCCTGGCGTCGCCCCAGCCCCACTCAGGAGCCTTGATGATGGCCCACACCAGCGCGAACATCGCGCCGGACAGCAGCACGACGCCGAGCCAGTCGACCCTGGACAGGGTCTTGGCCTTGCTCTCCCGCAGCGCCCACAGCCCGAACGCCAGAGCCACCACGCCGACCGGCACGTTGATGAAGAACACCGACTGCCAGCTCACGTTCTCCACCAGCAGGCCGCCGACGATCGGGCCGCCCGCGCTCGACAGACCGATGATCGCGCCCCACGCGCCCATGGCCATGTTCAGCTTCTCGCCGGGGAAGGCCGACCGGAGCAACGCGAGCGCGGCGGGCTGCAGCAGCGCGCCGAACAGTCCCTGCAGCACGCGCAGCGCGATCAGCATGCCGATCGAGGACGACAGACCGATGGCGAGCGAGGTCAGCGCGAAGCCGGCGACGCCGATCAGGAAGACCCGCTTGTGACCGAAGAGGTCGCCGAGCTTGCCGGCCGTGATCAGGAAGACCGCCAGCGCGAGCAGATAACCGCTGGTCACCCACTGCAGGTCGGCCAGTGTCGCCTTGAGCTCGACCTGGATGACCGGGTTCGCGATCGCCACGACCGTGCCGTCGAGCATGACCATGATGACGCCGAGCGAGACGGCGAGCAGCGTGAGCCACGGATGGCCCTGGCCCCGTCCTGGAGGCGCGTCGGCGTCCACCGCCGATACGGCTTGAGTCATGGAGGTTCCCCCTTAGCGACACTGAGTAGACCCGCAGTAATTTATGTCAGTCGATGACAGATGACAAATCCTTTTATCCGACATACGGTGACATGTGGCAGTACGTGAACCAATGGTTTCGAGGAGGTGACCGCCGTGGGTCTGCGCGAGCGCAAGAAACAGCGGACGCGGGACGCCCTGATCGACGCGGCCCTCGACCTTTTCCTCTCCCAGGGCTACGAGGCGACGACGATCGACCAGATCGCGGCCGAAGTGGAGGTCTCGCCCAGGACCTTCTTCCGCTACTTCGCCTCAAAGGAGGACGTGGCGCTCTCTCTGACCGCCGACGAGCAGGAGATGTTCCTCACCGAACTGGTCGCACGGCCGCGGTCGGAGTCGCCGTTCACCGCGCTGAGTCAGGCGATGCGCGCCATGCTGGGCATCCTACGAGAGATCGACGGCGCCGAGGCGGGCAGGATCCTGAAGGCCCAGCGGCTCGTCCACAACACTCCGTCCCTGCTCGCGGGCGCCATGCGGCTGATCAGGGAGAACGAGCGCAGGCTGGTCGCCGAGGTGGCCCGCAGGATGGGTACGGCGCCCGACGACCTGCAGTCCCAGCTCGTCGTGTCGGTCTTCGTGAGCATCGGGCTGCTCTGCATGAACGGGCCCACGGAGGATCTCAACGGCCTGGCACGCCGGTACGAGGACCTGCTCACCCTGGCCGAGCGCTCCCTGCGTCCCGGCTGGGACCTGCCCGTACGCCTCGGAAAGACGGAGGCGGAGCCGGCGTCGGCCGCGAGCTGACGTCAGGCCGGAGGCCTCCACCCGGCGCCACCGCCCCAGCACAGGCACGGCGCTGGCCCAAGGCAGGCCCAGCGCAGGCCCAAGGCAGGCCCCCAAGGCAGGCCCCCAAGGCAGGCCCCCAAGGCAGGCCCAGGGCAGGCTCAGAGCAGGACGACGCATCCTCGCTGGCGCAGCGGGCGGACGCATGCGGGCACCTGGTCGAACTTGACCCAGCGCAGGTCGAGCTTCTCGAGCCGAGGCAGCTCCGCCAGCCCGGCGGGCAGCGTGCCGAGGCGGGTCGCCCGCAGGTCCAGGTGGGTCAGGGCCGTCAGGTGGACGACGGAGTCGGGCAGCCGTTCCAGGGGATTGCCCCGCAGGTCCAGGTGGCGCAGCGCGCGCAGCCCGCCGATCGACTCGGGCAGCGCGGTGAGGCGGTTGTTCTTCAGATGCAGCTCGCGCAGCCCGGTCAGGCGTCCGATCGTCTCCGGCAGCGCGGTCAGCCGGTTGTCGTGGACGCGCAGCTCGTGCAGGCCGGTCATGCCGCCGATCTGCGCGGGCAGCGCGGCCAGCCGGTTCTCGGCGAGGTTGAGATAGCCGAGCCGGTCGAGCCGCCCCAGCGAGGCGGGCACCGACGTTAAGCCGTTGTCGCTCAGGTAGAGGTAGTCCGTGAGGCCGGGCAGGTCCCCGATCTCCGCGGGCACCTCGCGCAGCCGGTTGTGACCCAGGTCGAGCATGCGCAGCTCGCGGAGGCGGCCCAGGCCGGGAGGAAGGTCCGTGATCTCGTTCTCCGCCAGGACGAGCGACCGCAGCCGGGTCAGCCGCCACAGTGTGTCCGGCACCGCGGTCAGCCCGTTGCGCCCGGCGCCGAGATGTTCCAGCGACACGAGGCGGCCCAGTTCCGGTGGGAGTGCCGCGATCCGGTTGCCGTAGAGCAGCAGGGCCCGCAGCCGCTCCAGACGCGAGATCCAGCCGGGCAACGTCGTGAGCGCGTTCCCGTCCAGGTCGAGATGGCGCAGCGTGACCATGTCGCCGAGGGCCGCGGGCAGTGACGCCAGTCCCGCGCCGGGCGCCATCAGGGCGACCGGCACGCCGTCGGCGAACCGTACGGCGCCGGGGGGCGCCCAGTCCGCCCCGGGCACGGCGCTGCCGGACATATCGGGGCCTGAGACGTCGGGGCCGGGAGCATCACGACCGGGCACATCGGAACCGGGCACGGCAACCGACCCTACAGATCACCGCCCGCCGCCACACCGCCACACCGCCACACCGCCGCACCGCCGCACCGCCGCGAGGCGGCATCGCCCGGCAGGTGAACGTTTCATCGGCGTTTCACGGCTCCGGCGAGGGCCGCAGAAGAGAGATCGCGCTGGTCCGGTGGCCCGCACAGCAGAACCGGTTCAGTGGGGGCGAAGCGATGGCCGTCGCCTCGGAGGGCGCTCGCTGTACGGTTCCGGCCCCCCTTGCCTATGGTGCGTTCGGCGCTCCCACCGGCGCCGATCCCCCCACCCGAGGTACAGAATGAGAACACGTTTCATCGCCGCGGGCGCGGCCGTCCTCGCCCTCCTGATGTCGGTGATCGCGATGACCCAGAGCGCGCAGGCCGCGACCGGACTCCACGTCAGCGGCACGAAGATCCTCGAAGCCAACGGAAACCCGTTCATCATGCGCGGCACCAGCCACGCGCACACCTGGTACGCGAGCCAGACGAGCTCGTTCGCGAACATCAAGTCCCTGGGCGCGAACACCGTCCGCGTCGTGCTCAGCGGCGGCCGCTGGACGGCCAACTCGGCGAGCGACGTCTCCAACGTCATCTCGCTGTGCAAGCAGAACCGGTTAATCTGCGTGCTCGAGAACCACGACACCACCGGCTACGGCGAGCAGAGCGGCGCGTACACGCTCGAGCAGGCGGTCGACTACTGGATCGGCCTCAAGAGCGTGCTGACCGGCCAGGAGAACTACGTCGTCATCAACATCGGCAACGAGCCGTACGGCAACAACAACCCGTCCGCCTGGACCAGCGCGACCAAGAACGCCATCAGCAGGATGCGGGCGGCCGGATTCCAGCACATGCTGATGGTCGACGCGCCCAACTGGGGTCAGGACTGGGGCTTCGTCATGCGCGACAACGCCGCCTCGGTCTTCGCCGCCGACCCGCAGAAGAACACCGTCTTCTCGATCCACATGTACGGCGTCTTCGACACGGCGGCCGAGGTCACGGCCTACCTCCAGGCGTTCCAGACCGCCGGGCTGCCGCTGGTGATCGGCGAGTTCGGCAACATGCACTCGGACGGCGACCCCGACGAGGACACGATCATGGCGCAGGCCCAGTCGCGGGGCGTCGGCTACCTCGGCTGGTCGTGGAGCGGCAACGGCGGCGGCGTCGAATACCTGGACCAGGTGACGAACTTCAACGTCAGCCAGCTCACCTCGTGGGGCCAGCGGCTCTTCAACGGCGCCAACGGCATCAAGTCGACCGCCAAGGAGGCGACGATCTACGGCCAGCCGCCGGTGAGCCCGTCGGCCAGCCCGTCGGTGTCCCCCAGCGCCTCCCCCAGCGCCTCCCCGAGCGCGTCTCCCAGTGCCTCGCCCAGCGCGTCCCCGAGCGGCGGCGCCAAGGGCTGCTCGGCGACGTACAAGGTCAGCAACCAGTGGGGCGGCGGCTTCCAGGGCGAGGTGACCGTCAAGGCCGGCTCCAGTGCCATCTCGGGCTGGACCGTGACCTGGACCTACGCGAACGGCCAGACGATCACCCAGGCGTGGAACGCCACGGTGACGTCGAGCGGATCGTCGATCACCGCCAAGAACGTGAGCTACAACGGCGGCCTCGGCGCCGGAGCGTCCACCTCGTTCGGATTCCTCGGCTCCTACAACGGCACCAACTCGGTTCCGGCGGTGAGCTGCACCGCGAGCTGAGACGCGGCGCTTCACCCACAGCGGCTTACCCTGAGAGCTGCTTGATCCACAGCGGCTTCGATCCATGGCCGGGCGCGCTCTCCGCGCCCGGCCCCCGCGTGTCTCCGCGCGCATCCGTGCGTCGCGCGTCACCGCGCGGCTTCGCGGCGGGGCGTGCCGGGCTTCAGTTGAGCAGAGGGTCGTCCGGGAAGGTCGCGACGAGCGCGAGATCCCCCTTCTGCCGGCGTAACACGGTGCGCCACAGCGTGGCCGGGTTCGGGTGGAAGGTGTCCCCCGGCTCGGAGTCCACGACGTACCAGGCGCCCTCCTGAAGCTCGTTGTCGAGCTGTCCGGCGGTCCAGCCCGCGTAGCCCGCGAATATCCGCATCTGGGAGATCTCCCCCGCGAGGATCTCCGGGGGCGCGTCGAGGTCCACCGTGCCGAGGCGCGAGACCGCGGCCCGGCCCTGCAACCGGCGCCAGCCGAGGGGCTCCTCGCCGCTGAGCACGACGGCCAGCGCGAGCGCGCTGTCCGTCTGCACCGGGCCGCCCTCGAACAGCACCGGAGGACCCGTGACCAGGGCGTCCCAGGAGGGCAGGACCTGGGTCACGGCGATCTCGCTGGGCCGGTTGAGCACCACGCCCAGAGTGCCGCCGTCTTCGTCGTGCTCCAGAACGAGCACCACGCTACGCCGGAAGTTGGGGTCGTCGAGCAGTGGCGTCGCTACGAGCAACCCGCCGACGTAGATCGCTTCCGCCATACATCCCATCATGAGGGAGGATTGCGGATTCGTGCACGCCGACCCCGGTTCGCCGCGTCATATTACTTGCAGCGACGACTCCGTCGCCTTCCGTGACCGATGGGTCAGGCCTCGGTGAATCCGCGCGCCTTACCCCCGGCCGACTCCCGTACGGCGGCCGCCACGGCGTTGGCCACGTCGGGGTGGAAGACACTCGGGATGATGTAGTTGGGGCCGAGCTCCTCGCTCGTGACGACCGCGGCCAGCGCGCGCGCCGCCGCCAGGAGCATCTCCGGCGTGACTCCGTCCGCCTGGGCGTCGAGCAGGCCGCGGAACACGCCCGGGAAGGCGAGCACGTTGTTGATCTGGTTGGGGTAGTCCGACCGGCCCGTCGCCACGACCGCCGCGTGCTCGCGGGCGTCGTCGGGCGAGACCTCCGGCTCGGGGTTGGCCAGCGCGAACACCACCGCGTCCTTCGCCATGGCGGCGACGTCGTCCCCGGTGAGGATTCCCGGCGCGGAGACGCCGATGAAGACGTCGGCGCCCTTGACCGCGCCGCGCAGGTCGCCGCCGTACCCCTCGCTGTTGGTGTGCTCGGCGATCCACCGCAGCGAGTCGTCCAGGTCGTCGCGACCGAGGTGCACCGCGCCCAGGTAGTCGCAGACGATGACGTTGCGCGCCCCTGCCGCCAGCAGCAGGCGCAGGACGGCGGTGCCGGCCGCGCCGGCGCCGGCCATCGCGATCCGGACCTCGGAGAGCTCCTTGCCGACGACCTTCAGCGCGTTCGTCAGCGCGGCGAGCACGCAGATGGCGGTGCCGTGCTGGTCGTCGTGAAAGACCGGGATGTCGAGCAGCTCACGCAGCCGCCGCTCCACCTCGAAGCAGCGCGGCGCCGAGATGTCCTCCAGGTTGATGCCGCCGAAGCCCGGCGCGATGGCGCGCACGGTCGCGACGATCTCGTCCACGTCCTGGGTGTCGAGGCAGATGGGCCAGGCGTCGATGCCGGCGAACCGCTTGAACAGGGCGGCCTTGCCCTCCATCACCGGCAGCGCGGCGGCGGGGCCGATGTTGCCGAGCCCGAGGACGGCCGAGCCGTCGGTGACCACGGCGACCGAGTTCCGCTTGATCGTGAGGCGGCGGGCGTCCTCGGGGTTGCGCGCGATCGCCAGGCTGACCCTGGCCACACCCGGGGTGTACGCCATGGAGAGCTCGTCGCGGTTACGCAGGGGGACCTTCGACTGCATCTCGATCTTCCCGCCGAGGTGCATGAGGAAGGTCCGGTCGGAGACCTTGTGGATCGCGACGTCCTCGACCGCGCCGAGGCTGTCCACGATCGCCTGCACGTGGTCGGCGTCCTTGGCCGCGCACGTCACGTCGATGCGGAGCTTCTCGTGACCCGCGTTGGTCACGTCGAGGGCGGTCACCACGCCGCCCGCGTTCTCCACCGCGTGGGTGAGCAGGCTTACCGCCTTGCCCCCCGCGGGCACCTCGAGACGTACAGTGATCGAGTAGGACACGCTGGGCACGGTGGCCACGTCTATCCGCTCCTTTGCGGGGTGGTGCCTGGCCGTGCTCTCCCGGCTGCTCCAGTTGGGCGGGCCTCCGTGTGGCGGCCACGCTCGCGCATCCGGCTGGACGGCTCATGGGTGCTATCCATCGTGCCATCCCCTGCCGTGTGTTTCAGCCCGGACCCGTGCTGTTCACCTCACACTTCGGTCCCGAAGCGGCGCCCGCCGGACCCCCACCGGGGGCCGGCGGGCGCGGGCCGGAACCGGTCAGAAGAGCGCGCTGGCCAGCGCCCTGCGCGCGCGTGAAACCGAGGAATCGTCGGTGGGCAGCGCGTCGAACAGCCCCAGCAGGTGGACCCGCGCCTTGTCCCTGTCCGCGCCCCGGGTGCGCCGCACGAGCGCGATGAGCCGGTCGAACGCCTCGTCCACCTGCCCGCTCACCATCTCCACGTCGGCGGCCTGGACCTGCGCGTCCACGTCGTCCTGGGCCTGCGCGGCCCGGCGCAGCACGTCGGCCGGATCGAGGTCCTGCGTGCGCCGCAGCAGCCCGACCCCGGCGAGGCCGATCTTCGCGCCCTCGTCCGACGGCGACCTCGCCAGCAGGCGCTCGAACGCCGCGGCCGCGGCGTCCAGGTCGCCCTTCTCCACGGCCTGCTCGGCCGCCAGGAGCTCGGGGTCGATCGGCGGTTCCGCCTGCTCCCCCTCGCTCTGCGCGGCCAGCTCCATGCCGAGCTGCTCGAACACCTGCGCCAGCGCCTGCCGGAGCTGCGACTCCGGCAGCGGGCCCTCGAACAGGGGCATGAGCTGCCCCTGGAAGGCCAGGTAGACGGTGGGCACCGTACGCATCCGCAGCGCCTGGGCGAGCTGCGGGTCGGCCTCCACGTCCACCCTGGCCAGCACCCACGCGCCGGCCGCCTCCGCGGCCAGCTTCTCCATCACGCCGCTGAACTGCCGGACCTGCTCGGCCCTGGTCACCGTCGCCTCGACGATCACGGGAACGCTCAGGGAGCGCTCCACCACGTCGGCGTTGAAGGTGGCCGAGGTCACCTCGATGACGTCCGCCGAGGCGGCTCCGGCCGGCCCTGCGGCCTCACGCCGCGCCTGGGCCTCGAGTGCCTGCTTGCGCGCGCCGAGGTCCACGGCGCCGTAGAGCGATCCAGGTCGAGAGAACTCCGCTGCCATACCCCCAATCCTGCCGTACGCGCCCGCGTGATCCGTGCGTCCCCGCCGCGGTTCCTCCGCCGGATCGGGCGGGCTCGCGTCCGCCGTAGGGTGAACAGCGCACGTTCGCCACCCGGAGGGAGCAGGACATGGCAGTGGAACGCGTCGGGCCGCCGACCATCGCCGGTGAGCGCGAGATGCTGCGCGCCTTCCTCGACTACCACCGGGCGACGCTCGCGCTGAAGTGCGACGGCCTGTCGGACGAGGAGCTGCGCCGCAGGTCGATGCCGCCGTCGACGCTCTCGTTGCTCGGCCTGGTGCGGCACATGGCCGAGGTCGAGCGCACGTGGTTCCGCCGCGTGATCGGCAAGGAGGACGTGCCGCTGGTCTGGTCGGAGGAGGGCGACTACCAGGCGGCGTACGACCCGAGCGGGTCCACCGGCGCGGAGGCGTTCGAGGTTTGGCAGGCGGAGATCGAGCACTCCCGCAGGATCGAGCGCGCGGCCGAGTCGCTCGACGTCACCGCCTACCAGCCGCGGTGGGGCGAGGAGGTGTCGCTGCGGCTGGTCATGCTGCACATGATCCACGAGTACGCCCGGCACAACGGCCACGCGGACTTCCTCCGCGAGGGCGTCGACGGGACCGTGGGCGCCTGAGACGACCCGCCCCCGCCCTTCAGCCGGCCGCCTCCTCAGCTCACCGGGCCCTGGACGGTCCTGCGCTCGGTACGGAAGATCAGCGTCGTCTCGAGATGGACGATCTCCGGCCGGACCAGGATGCGTTCGAGGATCATGCGGTGCAGGTGATCGGCGTCGGGCACCGCGACGTGCACGAGGAAATCCTGCGGGCCGGCCACGTGGAACAGCGCGATCGTCTCGGGGAGCGCGAGCACGAACGCCCGCAGCGGGTCCACGAGCTGGCTCGTGTGGGGCCGCACGCGCAGCGCCAGCAGCGCCTCCAGCGGCCGTCCGAGCGCCTGCGTGTCTACCTCCGCGCGGAAGGCCGTGATCAGCCCGCGGCGGCGCAGCGACCGCACGCGTTCGAGCGCGGTGGAGGGGGCGACGCCGACCCGCTCGGCGAGATCCTTGTTGGGCAGCCGCGCGTCCTTCTGCAGCAGCTCGAGGATCTTCCTGTCGATCGAATCCAGTTCGGTGGTCACTGGCCTGATCCTTCGTCGATTCGGCGTTCGTGGCGGACTGATGCCCGATAGAGCCATTATTCGGGCATGACACCGAATAACACCTGGGACATCGACGACTTCGTCCACGCCGCCGAGGTGACCGTGCACGGGCTCGCCGCGTACGTGCGGGAGAGCCAGGGCGGAGCGGTGCCGGTGATCCGCCGCAGGCCCCCCGGTGAGCTGGCGGGACGGCTCGGGCTCGCCCGGTGGATCCGGGAGGGGGGTATGACGCCGGAGACCTACCGGGAGTGGCTCGACGCCTATCTCGTGGAGGGGACGCGGCTGCACCATCCGGCCTACCTCGCCCATCAGACGGCCGCGCCCGACTTTCCCGCCGCGCTGGCCGACTTCGTCCACGGCGCGATCAACAACCCCATGGCGATCTACGAGATGGGGGCCGCCGCGGCGACGGTCGAGTTCGAGGTGCTGCGCTGGATGCTCGGCAAGGTCGGCTTCCCCGAGGGCGGCGGCGTGTTCACCCACGGCGGGTCGCTGGCCAACCTGACCGCGCTGCTCGCGGCGCGGGCCGCCGCCGCCCCGGACGCGTGGACCGAGGGCGTGCCCGGCGATCTCGCCGTCCTCGCGCCGCCGTCGGCGCACTACTCCATCACGAGGGCGGCGGCGATCCTCGGCCTGGGCGAGCGCGCGGTCGTGCCGCTCGACGTGGACGACCTGGGCAGGATCGACGTGGCGCGGCTGTCCGAGGGGCTCGACCGGGCGCGGCGGGCGGGCCGCCGGCCGATGGCCCTGGTCGCCGCCGCGTGCGCCACCGGCACCGGCCTGTACGACGACCTGCGGCCGATCGGCGAGTTCTGCGCCGGGCAGGGGCTGTGGTTCCACGTGGACGGCGCGCACGGAGCGTCGGCGCTGCTCAGCGACGAGCACCGCCACCTGCTCGACGGCGTCGAGCTGGCCGACTCGGTCATCTGGGACGCCCACAAGATGCTGCGCACCTCCGGCCTCGCGGCCGCCGTGCTCGTCCGGCGCGAGGGCGCCCTGGACGCCGCGTTCCGGCAGCAGGCCAGCTACCTGTTCTACGGCGACCAGGGGTTCGACCTGATCGGCAGGACCGTGGAGTGCACCAAGGCCGCGCTCGGGCTGAAGGTGTTCCTCAACCTGGCCTGGCGGGGCGAGCGGGGCCTCGGCGAGCACGTGGCGGGGCGATACGCCACCGCGCACCGCTTTTGGGAGCTGGCCCGCGAGCGGCCCGGCTTCCACTGCCCGTACGAGCCGGAGAGCAACATCGTCTGCTTCCGGTACGGCGACGGCGACCAGGCCGCGATCCGCGAGACGCTGCTGGAGGAGGGCTCCTTCCACCTGACCTCGGCCGAGGTCGGCGGCGTACGCCACCTGCGGGTGACGGTCATCGCCCCCGCCACCGACGACAAGACGCTGGAGTCCCTCCTCGACCGCGTCGCCTCGCTCGAGGGCGTCTAGAAGGCGGCGGGCTCGGAGTAGGTGCCCCACTCCTCGCGCAGGACGTCGCAGATCTCGCCCAGCGTGGCCTCGGCCCGCACGGCCTCCAGCATGGGCGGGATCATGTTGTGGTCGCCCTTGGAGGCGGCCCGCAGGGCGGCCAGCGCCGCGTCGACGGCCTTCCGGTCCCGCGCGGCGCGCCGCCCGGCCAGCGTCCTGCGCTGCTCGGTCTCGACCTCGTGGCTGATCCGCAGGATCTCCAGCGGCTGCTCGGCGGTCGCGGTGTGGCAGTTCACGCCGACGATCCGCTTGTCGCCCTTCTCCAGCTTGCGCTGGTAGTCGAAGGCCGACTCGGCGATCTCCGACATGAACCAGCCGTCCTCGATGCCCCGCAGGATGCCGGCGGTCATCGTGCCGTCGCCGCCCATCTCGCGGATCCTCGCGAAGATCTTCTCCGCCTCGGCCTCCAGGCGGTCGGTCAGCGCCTCGACGTACCAGGAGCCGCCCAGCGGGTCGACGACGTTGACGACCTCCGTCTCCTCCATGATCACCTGCTGGGTGCGCAGCGCGATCTCGGCGGCCTTCTCCGACGGCAGCGCGAGCACCTCGTCCAGCGCGTTGGTGTGCAGCGAGTTCGTGCCGCCGAGCACGGCCGCCAGCGCCTCGATCGCGGTGCGGACGATGTTGTTGTCCGGCTGCTGCGCGGTCAGCGACACCCCGGCCGTCTGGGTGTGGAAGCGCAGCCACTGCGCCTTGTCGGTGCGGGCGCCGTACACGTCGCGCATCCAGCGGGCCCAGATGCGCCGGGCCGCGCGGAACTTCGCGATCTCCTCGAAGAAGTCGATGTGCGCGTCGAAGAAGAACGACAGGCCCGGCGCGAACACGTCCACGTCGAGCCCGCGCGACAGGCCGAGCTCGACGTAGCCGAATCCGTCGGCCAGTGTGAAGGCCAGCTCCTGCGCGGCCGTGGCCCCGGCCTCTCGGATGTGGTAACCCGACACCGACAGCGGCTTGTACGCGGGGATCTCGGCGGCGCAGAACTCCATCAGGTCGCCGATCAGCCGCAGGTGCGGCTCGGGGGCGAACAGCCACTCCTTCTGCGCGATGTACTCCTTGAAGATGTCCGTCTGGAGGGTGCCGTTCAGCTTCCCGACGGGTACGCCCTGCCGTTCGGCCGCGACCACGTACATGCAGAAGATCGGTACGGCGGGCCCGCTGATGGTCATGGACGTCGTGACGTCGCCGAGCGGGATGCCGTCGAACAGCAGGTCCATGTCGAGGGCCGAGTCGATCGCCACGCCGCAGTGGCCCACCTCGCCGAGCGAGCGGGGGTCGTCGGAGTCGCGGCCCATGAGCGTCGGCATGTCGAACGCCACCGACAGGCCGCCGCCTCCGGCGCCGAGGATCATCTTGTAGCGCTCGTTGGTCTGCCTGGCGTTGCCGAACCCGGCGAACTGGCGGATGGTCCAGGGCCGGCCGCGGTAGCCGGTGGCGTACAGGCCGCGGGTGAAGGGGAACTCGCCCGGCCAGCCGATGCGCCCGAACCGGGGGTCGTCTCCGGACGGCCCGTAGACGGGGTCCACGTCCAGTCCCGACAGGGTGCGGAACTCGCGGTCCCGCTTGAAGGCGGCGTCGTACCGCGCCTGCCACCGGGCCCTGCCCGCCTCGATCGCCTCGATCGCCTCGGCGCCCGTCGCGTCCGGCTCCATGCGTCCCTCCCCGTGTCTCACTCTCCGAGAAGATACTAGGACGTCCTACTAAATCCGGCCAGCACCGACGCCCCATTGACCGCCCGCCTCCCCGGCAGTCATGTCACACGTTGGTCGCGAATTCTCACGGACCTTTGACAGGACCGAGAAATCTTCAAACATGGTCAGCGCCCTTGAAGTCCACATGGAGGTGGATGTGAAGCGCTTGACAGTCGTCGCCGCGACCGCGGCGATGGTGGCGGCAACCCTCGTCACACCCGCGCAGGCCGTACCCGCGGCCGCCGGACCGGCGCCCCAGGCCGAATACGTGGTTCTGTACAAGGAAGGCGCGGCCGCGGCGGACGCCCAGAAGGCGATCGAAGCGGCCGGCGGCAGTGTCGTCAAGGTGAACACGCAGGTCGGGCTGGCCACGGTCAGCACCGCCAACCCCGACTTCGCGAGCGCGCTGCAGGGCTCCGCGGCCATCGAAGGGGTCGCGCGCAACAACGTGATCGGCAGCGCGCCGGACGACGCGAAGGCGTCCGCCGCCGCGAGGAAGGCCGTGGCGCAGGCGGCCAAGAACAAGGCCGTGGAGAAGGAGGGCCGGGGCGGCCCGGCCCCCAAGTGGGGGCGCAACGTCAAGGACGAGCCGCTCGCCGACCTGCAGTGGGACATGAAGCAGATCCACGCGGACCAGGCCCACAGGTACGAGCAGGGGGACAAGGGCGTCCTCGTCGGCATCCTCGACACCGGCGTCGACGGCTCGCACCCCGACATCACGCCGAACTTCGACCGCAGGCTGAGCCGTAACTTCACCGTCGACGTGCCGGCGGACGCCAACGGCACCGAGATCGACGGCCCCTGCGAGAGCGACCCCGACGGCTCCTGCACCGACCCGAACGACGTGGACGAGGACGGCCACGGCACCCACGTCGCCTCGTCGATCGCCGCGCCCATCAACAAGCTGGGCATCTCGGGCGTCGCTCCGAAGGTGACGATCGTGAACCTGCGGGCCGGGCAGGACTCGGGCTACTTCTTCCTCCAGCCCACCGTCGACGCCCTCACCTACGCGGGCGACATCGGCGTCGACGTGGTCAACATGAGCTACTACATCGACCCGTGGCTGTTCAACTGCGCCGACAACCCGGCCGACACCCCGGAGGAGCAGGCCCAGCAGCGGCTGTACATCGCCGCCACCCAGCGGGCGCTCGACTACGCCCACGCGCGCGGCGTGACGCTCGTCAGCGCGGCCGGCAACGAGGCGATCGACTACACCAAGACGAACGTCGACAGCGGAAGCCCCGACTACGCCACCTTCCCCGGCCAGGCCGCCAGGTCCCGGACGATCCCCCCGTCCTGCGTCTCCCTGCCGAACGAGTCCGAGCACGTGATCGCGGTCTCCTCGACCGGCGTCAGCAAGCGGAAGGCGTACTACTCGAGCTACGGCAACGGCTACGTCGACGTGGCCTCCCCCGGCGGCGACGTCTACGACACCCCCGGCAACACGAGGGACATCACCAAGGCGACGCTCTCGGCCTACCCCAAGGCGCTCGCCGTCGCCAACGGCGAGATCGACGAGAACGGCGACCCGACGGTCGACTACGTCGTGAAGGACTGCAAGGGCTCGGTCTGCGGCTACTACCAGTACCTGCAGGGCACCTCGATGGCCTCGCCGCGCGCGGCCGGCGTCGCGGCGCTGATCGTCAGCCGGTACGGCCAGCGTGACCGCGCCCGCGGCGGCCTGACGCTGAACCCGGACATGGTGGAGGCGATCCTCAAGGGCACCGCCACCAGGACGCCCTGCCCGAACCCGCCCGCGTTCACCTACACGCGGATCCTGCCGAGCGGGTCCACGGTGACCGCCACGCACACCTGTGAGGGCGGCCCGTCCGGCAACGGCTTCTACGGCAAGGGCATCGTCGACGCCCTGCGCGCCGTCGGCCGCTAATCCTGCCTGCCGGTGGCGCACCCCGCGCGGTGGTGCGTCACCGGCCCACCCGGGCGGCGCGGATCAGGAACCGCCGAGATAGGCGAGGACCGCGGCGACCCGGCGGTGGATGTCCGGGCTGGCCTCCAGCCCCAGCTTCAGGAAGATCGAGTTCACGTTCTTCTCCACGGCGGAGATCGACAGGGACAGCGCCCGCGCCATGCCGCCGTTGGACCTGCCCCGCGCCATCTCGCGCAGCACGTCACGCTCCCTGGGCGTGAACGCCTCCCGCTCTCCTCGTACGGCGCGGCGCGCCAGCAGCCCCTCCACCACCTTGGGGTCGATGACCGAGCCGCCCGCGGCGACCGAGCGGATCGCGCCGAGCAGTTCGTCGAGGTCCCCCACCCGGTCCTTCAGCAGGTACGCGAGACCTTCCGTGCCGTCCTTGAACAGTTCGAACGCGTAGATCGAGTCGGCGAACTGCGACAGCACGACGACGCCGATGTGAGGATCGGCCGCGCGGACCCGGTGGGCGGCGTCGATCCCCTCGAACCCCGGCCGCCAGCCCTCGCCCGGCATGCGGATGTCGGTGACGACCACGTCGGGCCCGAGCCGCCTGGCCGCGTCGACCAGCTCCGCCGCGCTCCCCAGCGCCCCGACGACCGCGACCTCCCCCGAGCTCTCCAGCAACTGCCGGGTGCCCTCCCGTACGAGGTAGTGATCGTCGGCGACCAGGGCGCGCAGCCTGCGCGGTTCCCTCTCGGCGGCGGGCCCGGCGGGGAGGCGTTCAGGCATCGGCGGTCACCCAGGCGCGCACCCGCGTTCCCTCTCCCGGCCCGGCCGTCGTCTCCAGCCCTCCGCCGAGCGCCGCCATGCGGTCGGCCAGCGTGGCCAGTCCGCGCCGTGCCACGGCACGGGGATCGAACCCCGTCCCGTCGTCGGTGACGGACGCCTGGAGCCTGCCGCCGTCGTGCCAGAGCCGTACCTCGATCCGGGAGGCGCCCGCGTGCTTGAGCGCGTTGGCGATCGCCTCGCTGACCAGGAAATACATCGCTCCCTCGATCTCGTCCGGGAACCTGCGGGTGCGCAGGGCCGGATCGGCCGTCACGGTGGTCGCGACCGGCAGGCCCGAGCACCGCCCCTCCACGGCCTCCACCAGCCCGCCCTGGCTCAGCACGGAGGGATGGATCCCGGCCGCGAGCTCCCGCAGGTCCGCCAGCGCCTGGCGGGCCTGTTCCCGCAGCAGGGCCAGGGATCGCGCTCCGCCGCCGGTCGCGCGGGCCAGCTCCAGCCCCGCGATCAGCGCCACGAGCTGCTGCTGCGCGCCGTCGTGGATGTTGCGCTCGATCCGCCGCCGCTCGGCCTCCTGGGCGTTCACGAGCCGGGCGGCGAGCGCCGCGCTGCGGATGGCGAGCCCGACCGGCACGGCCAGGGCCGCGAGCAGCCGCCGGTCGTCGCGGGTCAGCCGCCCCGCCGCCTTGGGCCCGCAACTGATGCGCCCCAGCCCGGCCGGGACGGTGAGCACGGCCTCGCCCCGCTCCTCCCCCGCCACGACACGGGTGCCGTCCGCCAGCTCCACTGCGGCCCAGCGGGCGTCCAGGCCCGCCCGCACCGCCTGCGCCAGCCTGCCGAGCTGCTCGACCGGCTCGGCCTCCTCCAGCTCGGGGCCGAGGCGGGACAGCAGTTCGTCGACCGTCGGGCGGACGTCGAACACGAGATACAGGCGAGAGCCCCGCACCCCGACCCGGATGTCGAGCAGGTCGTGCCGCAGCACGGCGGCGCCGATGGCGGCGGGCAGCGCCCCCACCACGCCCAGCACCCCGACGGCGTCGGCGGCGTCGTACGTCTCCGAGGCCCCCGCGAGCGCGATCACGACGAAGGCGCCGAGGTTGACGAGCAGGCCCGCCACCATCCAGCCGAGCCGGCCCCGCTCGGGCGGACGACTGCGCCGCAACCGGGCGAGGAGGCCCCCCAGCACGACCAGCGCCAGCAGGAAGGTGACGACCTGGCCCACCAGCGTGAACAACCCGGCGACGACGCCGAGCGGTCCCCGCAGCGCGAGGGGGTTGGCGTGCTCGATCCCGTCCGGGTAACCGCCGGGCAGGAACAGCACGCCCAGCCAGTGCGCGGCGATCGCCGCGGCCCCC
>NZ_JBFAOO010000070.1:0-35286 GCF_040675265.1 Microbispora sp. NPDC049633 | reverse complement strand
GCCCGCTACTCCTCATGCCCCCGCCCCGGCGGCCGTCGTGAGCCCCGCCGCGCCGGTCACCGAGGCGGACCCGGATCCCGGACAGCGGGAGGGAGCCCTCATCGGCCGGGCGGCCGAATCAGCCGTGCTGCGCCGCGCCGTCGCCGGGGACGGCACGCGCGTCGTGCTCGTCGCGGGGGAGCCGGGCATCGGCAAGACCAGCCTGGCGGAGGACGCCGCGGCGCACGCGCCGGTGGCGGTGTTCGGCCGCTGCTGGGACGGCACGGGCGCGCCGCCGTTCTGGCCCTGGGCCCAGGCTGTGCGCCACCTCACCGGGCGGCACGGCGAACTGGCCGAGATGCTCGGCGCGACCGGGGAGTTCGCGCTGTACGACGCGTTCGCCCGGCTCGTCGCGGAGCACGCCGCCGCGCACGGCAGGGTGAACGGCAGGGTGCTCGTCGTCCTCGACGACCTCCAGTGGGCCGACGCCTCGTCCCTGCGGCTGCTGGAGTTCCTCGCCACGACGCGGGCGTGCCCGGACCTGACCGTGATCGCGACCTACCGCGACACGGAGGTCGGCGGACCGCTGGCCCGGACACTCGCCACCCTCGTACGGCTCCCGCACGTCGAGCGGATCACGCTGGACGGCCTGGGCGAGGACGCCATCGCCGAGTATCTGCGGCGGGCGGGCGCGGACGCCACGCGGGCGGCCGAGGTGGCCAGGCGGACCGGCGGAAACCCCTTCTTCCTCGGCGAGCTCGTCCATCTCGACGGCGGCGAGGCGCCGGGCGCGGTCGCCGACGTGCTGCGCGGCAGGATGGCGGCGATGCCGCCCGGCGCGTCCGGCGTCCTGTCGGCGGCGGCGCTGCTGGGCCGCGACGCCCCGCTGGACGTCCTGCTCGATGTGGTGCGGGACGTGATGGACGTGCCGCGCGACGAGGTGCTCGACGTGCTCGACGCGGCAGTCCGGGCGCGCCTGCTCACGGAGCACGACCTCGTCTACCGGTTCGCCCACGACATCGTCCGCGACGTGCTGCGCGACGGCCTCGCCCCGCTGCGCAGGCGCCGTCTGCACGCCGGCATCGCGGCCGTGCTGGAACGGCGCGGCACGCACCTGGCCGAGCTGGCGCACCACTACCGCGAGGGCCTGGTCATCTCCGGCATGGCGGCCAAGGCGATCGAGTACGCCCGGCAGGCGGCCGCCCACGCCATGGCCCAGTTCGCCTACGAGGACGCGGCCGAGCACCTGCGGCACGCCGTCGCCCTCACCGGCCAGCTTCCGGTGCCCGACCGGGAGCTGCGGTGCGACCTGCTGCTCGGTCTCGCCGAGGCGCAGTCGGCGGCCGGGATGAGCGCGCAGGTCCACGTCACGCTGGAGGAGGCGGCCGAGATCGCCGACGCTCTCGGGGATGACGGCCGGCTGGCCCGCGCCGCGCTCGGGTTCTCCGATCCGCTGTCGTGGGCGATGTACGAGGAATGGGCCGCGGGAGGGCCGCTGACCGGGCGCATCGAGCGGGCGCTGCGGAGCCAGGGGGAGGGTTCGCCGTGGCGGTCCCAGCTCCTGGCGGCCTTCGCCATCACGGGGTCGTTCACCCGGCCGGTCGAGGACAGCGTCGCGCTGGCGGCCGAGGCCGTACGGGAGGCTCGCAGGCGGGGCGACGACGGACCGCTGCTGCGGGCGCTGAGCGCGTACGAGATCCTCTCGCGGGGGGTCGCCGGCCAGGCCGAGCGGCAGGCGGCCATCGACGAGATGGCCGAGGTCGCCCGCCGGACCGGCGACCTGGTGGCGGAGTGGCTGGCCCGGGAGGCCGAGCACGTCGAGCTGGTCAAACAGGGCGAGCTGGAGCGGGCGGCCCGGCTGCTGACGTGGCTGTCGGACACCGCCCGCCGGATCCGCCAGCCCGCCCTGCTCAGCCTCACCGCCTGGCTGTCGGCCATCCACGCACATCTCCGCGGTGACACCGCCCGTGCCCTGGCGGAGGCGGAGGAGTCGGCCCGGCTCCATCCGGAGGGCGCGCTGGGCCGCGACCACGCCGAGAGCCGCGCCGCCGTCTTCCGCTGCCTGGCCGCGCGTGCGCGGGGTGACGCGGCGGCGGCGCTGGCACTGGTGGAGGAGGCGCCGGCGCGGCCCGGCGAGCCCGGATGGCGGGTGCTGCGCTGCGCCGTTCTGCTCGACCTCGGCAGGAGGGACGAGGCCCTGGAGGTCTTCGCCGGTCTGGCCGCCGACGGTTTCGCCGGCATGCGGGGCGACCTCGCCTACCGGTTCATTCCTGACCTGCTGAGCGAGGCGTGCCTGGAGCTGCGCGACACGGGCGCGGCGCCGGTGCTGCACGACCTGCTCCTGCCGCATCGGGGCCGTCTGCTCGGCTGGTCGGTGACCGACCTGTGCCTGGCCCGCCTGACGCTCGTGCGCGACGACCTCGACACCGCGCGGGGTCATTTGCGCGACGCGCTCGCCCTCGTCCGCCGCTCCGGGGTCACCCTGTACGAGAAGCCGATCCTGGACCTGCTCGCTCGCGTGTGATCACCCGTTCTTGAGGGCTTCGGCGAGGGTGTCGCGCAGCGGCGTGGTGGGACGGCCGATGAGGCGGGACAGGTCGCCGGGGGTGTCGCCGAGCCAGCCGTCGGCGATGTCGGCGTCGGTCTGGGCGAACATGGCCGCGACCGGCCCGGGCAGGCCGGCGGCCTCCAGCACCTTGGCGTACTCGGCGACGGGCAGGTCCCGATACTCGACCGGGGCGCCGGACAGCTCGGCGACCAGGCCGGCCAGCTCGGGAAGGCTCCAGGCGACGTCGCCCGACAGCTCGTACACGGCGCCCCGGTGTCCCTCTCCGGTCAGGACGGCGGCAGCGGCGGCGGCGAAGTCGGCCCGCGCCGCCGAGGCGACGCGGCCGTCGCGGGCGCTGCCCGCGATGACGCCGTGCTGCGCGCCCTGCCGGGCCGTCGCGACGTAGTTCTCGTGATACCAGCCGTTGCGCAGGAAGGTGAAGGACAGCCCGCTCGCGCGGATGTACTCCTCGGTCGCCCGGTGCTCGGGCGCGAGGCCCAGCGGAGTGGTGTCGGCGTGCAGGATGCTCGTGTAGGCGACCGACTCCACCCCGGCCGCCTTCGCCGCGTCCACCACGGCCTGGTGCTGGGCGAGTCGCCGGCCGGGCTCGCTGCCGGAGATGAGCAGGACCTTCGCGGCGCCCTCGAAGGCCGGCCCCAGCGTGGCGGGGCGGTCGTAGTCGGCCTCACGCACCTGGACGCCGCGCCCGGCCAGGTCGGCCGCCTTCTCCGGGCTGCGCACCGCCGCCACGATCCGCGCGGCGGGGACGCGCGCGGCGAGCTCCTCGATCACCAGACGGCCCAGATGCCCGGTCGCCCCGGTCACGACAATCATGGTTTCTCCTCTTTAGTACTTTCTATGGGTTAGTGCTTTCTATCAGAAAGTACTCCGAAAGCGTAAGCTGGCGGGCATGGAGGAGTTCGAGGACCTCGTCGCCGACGTCTTCTCGCGCAGGTGCACATCGCGCACGGTGCTGGAGACCATCACCGGCCGGTGGGCGATCCTGGCGCTGGCGGCCCTGTACGAAGGGCCCTATCGCTTCAACGCCCTGCGCCGCCGGGTGGACGGGGTGAGCGAGAAGATGCTGTCGCAGACCCTCCAGGCACTCGAACGCGACGGCATGGTGCTGCGGGAGGCCGAGCACACGATCCCGCCCCGGGTCGAGTACAGCCTCACGCCGCTCGGCCGCGAGGCCGCCGAACGCCTGCTCCCCCTCATCTCCTGGACGGAGGAGCGCATGCCCGAGGTCGTCGCGGCCCGGGAACGCCACGAGGCGCGCTGAGGCGGGCAAGCCCGCGCCAAGTTCGGAACAAGACCGTCCGCAGAGCCTGTGGGCATGGAAACACAGCTGACAGGTCCCTGGCGGATCGCGCCCGACGTGGTGCTCGTCCCGGTGATCGAACCGGTCGCGGCGGGATACGCCCACACCAACTCGATGATCATCACCGGACGCGAGCCGGTGATCGTGGACACCGGCGCGGCCGGGCATCGCGAGCGCTGGACCGAGGACGTCTTCTCGGTAGTGGAGCCGCGCGACGTGCGGTGGATCTTCCTGAGCCACGACGACCCCGACCACGCGGGCAACCTGGAGGTCGCCCTGGAGATGTGCCCGGCGGCGACGCTGGTCACCGGCGCCCCCGTGCGCTCCGGCTCGGCAGGCGGTTTCGCGCCGCCGCCGGGCCGCACGCGCCGGATCGCCGACGACGAGTCGTTCGACGCGGGCGACCGGCGGCTGACCGCGGTGCGGCCCCCGCTCTACGACGCGCCGGCGACCCGCGGCCTGTACGACGACCGCAGCGGCGTCTACTGGGCGGCCGACTGTTTCGGCGCCGAGGCGTCGGTGGCGACGGCGGACGCCGGAGATCTCCGTCTGGAGGACTATCTGGAGGCCGTGCGCGGGTTCGGCGCCGGGCTCAGCCCCTGGCACCGCTGGCTCGACCCGGGGATCTTCGGCCGGTACGTCGACCGGCTCGCGGCCATGGAGATCATCGCGATCGCCTCGGCCCACGGGCCGACCGCGACCGGGGACCGCGTCGCCCGGGTGATCGACGCCGTACGCGGCCTCGCCGGGGCACCCGGTCCCGCTGAGGGTCCGGCACGCTGAGGCTCCGGCACGCTGAGGCTGCCGCGGACCCCGGCGGGCGAGGGGCGGCCGCGCGGCGGGCCGGCCGCCCTCCGCGCTCCCGCGTCGGGCCAGGTCACCGGCGCTTTGCGCACTGATGGCCGGTTCAACCCGTTGCCATACACGCAGTTAACGTGGCGGGACTGTCGGAGCCTTTTCTGGGCAGGCACGATGTCTTGTGAACGACACTCAGCATCACGATCTCGCGCGCGGGGTTCCGGGAAGGGCACGGACCGCGAGCGAGCGCGACCATAGAGCCGGTGGGCTCCGGGCCCGTCCCGGCATGACCGCCGCGCCGGCGGGCGAGGAGGTCCAGTGAGGGAGATCTGGCCGGGGGATTCCTATCCGCTCGGAGCGACGTACGACGGCGCGGGCACCAACTTCGCGCTCTTCTCCGAGGTGGCCGAGCGGGTCGAGCTGTGCCTGTTCGACGACGACGGCAGCGAGGAACGCGTGCCGCTGAGCGAGGTGGACGGCTTCGTCTGGCACTGCTACCTGCCCGGTGTGGGGCCGGGCCAGCGGTACGGCTACCGCGTCCACGGGCCGTACTCGCCCGGGGACGGCCTGCGCTGCAACCCCAACAAGCTGCTGCTGGACCCGTACGCCAAGGCGGTGGACGGCTCGGTGCAGTGGGATCAGGCGGTGTACGGCTACCGCTTCGGCGAGCCGGACAGCCGGGACGACAGCGACTCGGCGCCGTACGTGCCGAGGTCGGTCGTCGTCAACCCGTTCTTCGGCTGGGGGCACGATCGGCCGCCGGCCACGCCGTACCACGACACCGTGATCTACGAGGCCCACGTGCGGGGCCTGACGATAAGCCACCCGAAGATCCCCGAGCGGATCCGGGGCACGTACGCCGCCCTGGGCCACCCGGAGATCATCGACCACCTGACCTCGCTCGGCGTCACGGCGATCGAGCTCATGCCGGTCCACCAGTTCGTGACCGACCACATGCTGGAGAAGCGGGGGCTGTCCAACTACTGGGGCTACAACACGATCGGCTTCTTCGCGCCGCACAACGCGTACTCCAGCTCGGGGCAGCGCGGTGGTCAGGTGCTGGAGTTCAAGGCGATGGTCAAGGCCCTGCACGAGGCGGGCATCGAGGTGATCCTCGACGTCGTCTACAACCACACGGCGGAGGGCAACCACCTCGGCCCGACCCTGTCCATGCGCGGCATCGACAACGCGAACTACTACCGGCTGGTCGAGGACGACCGGCGGTACTACATGGACACCACCGGCACCGGCAACAGCCTGCTCATGCGCAGCCCGCACGCGCTCCAGCTGATCATGGACTCGCTGCGCTACTGGGTGCGCGACATGCACGTGGACGGCTTCCGCTTCGACCTCGCGGCCTCCCTCGCCCGCGAGCTGCACGAGGTCGACCGGCTGAGCGCGTTCTTCGACCTCGTCCAGCAGGACCCGGTGCTGTCGCAGGTCAAGCTCATCGCCGAGCCGTGGGACGTCGGCCCCGGCGGCTACCAGGTCGGCAACTTCCCGGCCCGCTGGACCGAGTGGAACGGCCGCTACCGCGACACGATCCGGGACCTGTGGCGGGGCGAGCCGGCGGCGCTGCCGGAGTTCGCCAGCCGCCTCACCGGGTCGAGCGACCTCTACCAGGACGACAGCCGCCGTCCGGCCGCCTCGATCAACTTCGTCACCTGCCACGACGGGTTCACGTTGCAGGACCTCGTGTCGTACAACGGCAAGCACAACGAGGCCAACGGCGAGGACAACCGGGACGGCGCGGACGACAACCGCTCGTGGAACTGCGGGGTCGAGGGCCCGGCGACCGGCCCGGTCGCGCAGCTGCGCGAGCGGCAGAAGCGCAACTTCCTGGCCACGCTGTTCCTGTCGCAGGGCGTGCCGATGCTGTCGCACGGCGACGAGATCGGCCGCACCCAGCAGGGCAACAACAACTCCTACTGCCAGGACAACGAGATCAGCTGGGTCGACTGGGGCACGATCCTGGAGGCCGGCGCCCGTAACTCCACCACCGGGGACGACGCGGGCACCAGGGAGAAGCGCCAGCTGCTCGACTTCACCCGGCGCCTGGCCCGGCTGCGCCGCGACCACCCGGTCTTCCGCCGCCGCCGCTTCTTCTACGGCCGGCCCGTACGCGGTTCGCACGACCAGCTGAGCGACATCGCCTGGCTCACGCCGTCCGGCACGGAGATGACCGACGCCGACTGGACCAACGGCTACGCCAAGGCGCTGGCGGTGTTCCTGAACGGCGACGCCATCACCGAGCCCGACCGCCGCGGCCGGCGGATCAGCGACGACTCGTTCCTGCTGCTGTTCAACGCCCACCACGAGGTGATCAAGTTCACGATCCCCGACGACTACGGCGAGCTGTGGGCGACCGAACTGGACACGGCGATGCCGGTGCTGAGCGAGTCGCGCGTGTGCCGGGCCGGCGAGGCCGTGCCCGTGAGCGGCCGCTCGGTGCGGGTGCTGCGCCGCGTCTGACCGTCCGAGCCGGGCCCGCGCGGGGATGTCGCCGCGCGCGGCCCGGCTACGGTCCTGACCAGCGGCGATGCCGCAATAGAGTGCCTTCGGTGTTAGCGCGCGTCGCACCGGGCAAGAGGGGTTCCAGTCCGGCGCGCCTGCCGGCCTCGGCGGTGGCAGGGGCGCGCCCGTGACGGGCACTATGTAAACGACCTCCGGGAACGCGCTGTGAAAGGCGGTTCGGTGACTTCTACCTATCGGGTGCAGCTGACGCCTGACTTCGGATTCGCCCAGGCCGCGAGCCTCGTCGGCTACCTCCGTGAGCTGGGAGTGGGCCATCTCTACCTGTCGCCGATCCTCCAGGCCTGCCCGGACTCCCAGCACGGGTACGACGTGACCGACCACGGCCGCGTACGCGAGGAGTTCGGCGGGGAGGAGGGCCTGCGGGCGCTGGCGGCCGAGGGCATGCCGCTGGTGTCCGACATCGTGCCCAACCACATGACGGTGCCGGTGCCGGAGTCGGACAACGCCCAGCTGTGGGCGGCGCTGCGGGACGGGCCGGGGTCGCCGGCCTCCCGGTGGTTCGACTTCCAGTGGCCGGTCACCCTGCCGCTGCTCGGCGACGACGCCGACGAGGCGCTGCGTGTGGACGACGGCGTGGACGGCCGGGTGCTGCGCTACCACGACCACGCGTTCCCGATCAGGCCCGGCACCGAGCACCTGCCGCTGCCGGAACTGCTGGAGGCCCAGCACTACCGGCTGGCCCACTGGCGGGAGAGCCCCGGCTACCGGCGGTTCTTCGACGTGTCGTCGCTGATGGGCCTGCGCGTGGAGGACCCCGAGGTCTTCGAGGCCACCCACGCCGTCACCTTCCGCCTCATCGAGGAGGGGCTGATCCACGGCCTGCGCGTCGACCACCCGGACGGCCTGGCCGACCCCCGCGGCTACCTGCGGCGGCTGCGTCCGCACGTGCCCGGCCCGCTGTGGGTGGAGAAGATCCTCATCGACGGCGAGCGACTGCCCGCCGACTGGTCGTGCGACGGCACCACCGGCTACGACGCGCTCAACATGATCACCCGGCTGTTCGTCGACCCGGCCGGCCGCGACGCGCTCATCGAGACGTTCGGCCGCCACACCGGCGTGCGCGACGACTACGAGACCGTGCGTCACGACGCCAAGAAGCACGTCCTCGACCTGTTCTTCACGGGGGAGGTCGACCGGCTGACCGACGACCTCGGCGATCCGGCGCTGCGCGAGGCCGTCGTGGAGCTGCTGGCCGCGATGCCCGTCTACCGGGCGTACGTGAACCCGGGCGAGCAGCCGTCCGCCGCCTCCGAGGCGATCATCCAGGAGGCGGCCGCGCCGGCGGCCACCCGGACCGACCCCGACGCGGTGGCCAAGGCGGCCAACCTCGTCCTGTACGGCCCGCCCGAGGCGGTCACCCGATTCCAGCAGACCTGCGGGCCGGTCATGGCCAAGGGCGTCGAGGACACCGCGCTCTACCGGTGGTATCCGCTGGCCTGCCTCAACGAGGTGGGCGGCGAGCCCGACAGGTTCGGCGTGTCGGCGGCCGAGTTCCACGAATTCTGCGCGGGCCTGCCGCCGCGGACGATGACCACGCTGTCCACCCACGACACCAAGCGGTCGGAGGACGTGCGCGCCCGCCTGGCGGTGCTGTCGGAGATGCCCGAGGAGTGGGCGATGGCCGTCGACTCCTGGGCCGCGGCCGTGTCGTTCGATCCCAAGCTCGACTACCTCGCCTGGCAGTCGCTGATGGCGGCCTGGCCGATCTCCCTCGACCGCTTCACCGACTACCTGCTCAAGGCCGCGCGCGAGGCCAAGACGGCGATCTCCTGGCTCAACCCCGACCCGGCGTACGAGGACGGGATCAGGGACTTCGCCCGGCGGGCCATGGACGCCTGTGGCTACTCGGTCGCCGCGTTCACCGAGGTCGTGGACCGGTACGCCCGGGTCAACTCGCTGGGGCAGAAGGCCGTGCAGCTCCTCATGCCGGGCATCCCGGACGTCTACCAGGGCAACGAGATCACCGACTTCTCCCTGGTCGACCCGGACAACCGGCGGCCGGTCGACTTCGAGCGGCGCCGCCGGCTGCTGGCCGAGCCCGACGACAGCTGGGACGGGCAGAAGATCCGCGTCACCGCCGCCGCACTCGGCCTGCGGCAGCGGCTCGACCCCGAGGCGCCGTACGCGCCGGTCGAGGCGGGGGAGCACGCGGTGGCGTTCACCCGGGGAGTCCCCGGGCAGGGGACGGCCGCGGTCGTGGTCGCGACCCGGCTGCCGGTCGGGCTGGAGCGCAGGGGCGGCTGGGGGAGCGAGACGATCACGCTGCCGCCGGGGCGCTGGCGCGACCTGCTCACCGGCGCGGAGCACACCGGGCAGGTGCGGATGGCCGATCTGCTGTCCGCGTACCCGGTCGCGATTCTCGAGGGCTGACGGCTTCGTTCGATAGGGGGAGATGAGGCATGTTCGAGGTCTGGGCGCCGGCGGCGGAGCGGATCGAGGTCGAGCACGGCGGTTCCCGGCACGCGATGACACGGGGCGAGGGCGGCTGGTGGACCGCCCCCGGCGACGAGCACGACCTCGACTACGCCTTCCACGTGGACGGCGAGGGGCCGTTCCCCGACCCGAGGACGCGGCGGCAGCCCTACGGGGTGAACGGCCCGAGCCGGGTCTACCACCACGACAGGTTCACCTGGAGGGACCAGGACTGGCTCGGCCGCGACCTGCGCGGCGCGGTGATCTACGAGCTGCACGTCGGCACGTTCTCGCCCGAGGGCACCTTCCGGGGAGTGGCCGACCGGCTGGAGCACCTGGTGGATCTCGGCGTCGACTTCGTCGAGATCATGCCGGTGCCGCCCGTGCCGGGCAAGCGCAACTGGGGCTACGACGGTGTCGAGCTCTACGCGGTCTTCGAGGAGTACGGCGGGCCGGACGGGCTGAAGAGCCTGGTGGACGCCTGCCACCGGGCCGGTGTCGGCGTCATCCTCGACGTCGTCTACAACCACCTCGGTCCTTCGGGCAACTACCTGGCCAAGTACGGGCCGTACTTCCACGACGCGAAGGGGTCCTACTGGGGCGACGCGGTCAACCTCGACGGGGCCGGGTCGGACGAGGTCCGGCGCTACTTCATCGAGAACGCCCTGCAGTGGTTGCGCGACTATCACGTCGACGGGTTGCGCCTCGACGCCGTGCACGCCCTGCACGACAAGCGGGCGGTCCACTTCCTGGAGGAGCTGTCGGCCGAGGTCGACGCGCTGTCCACCGCCGTGGGCAGGCCGCTCACGCTCATCGCCGAGTCGGACCTCAACGACCCGCGCATGGTCACCGCGCGTGAGGCCGGCGGCCTCGGCATGCACGCGAGCTGGAACGACGACGTCCACCACGCCATCCACGCGAACGTCACCGGGGAGACCAACGCCTACTACGGCGACTTCGCCACGTTGTCGTCCCTGGCGAAGGTGCTGACCAGGGGATACTTCCACGACGGCACCTATTCGTCGTTCCGGGGGCGCTCCCACGGCAGGCCGGCGACCGGGATCCCAGGCCACCGGTTCGTCTGCTGCGCCCAGAACCACGACCAGATCGGCAACCGGCCCGAGGGCGACCGCATGCGGCCCGAGCAGCTCCGCCTCGCCTCCGGGCTGCTGCTGACCTCGCCGTTCACGCCCATGCTGTTCATGGGAGAGGAATGGGGGGCGACGACGCCGTTCTACTTCTTCACCGACCATTTCGAGCCGCACCTGGCGGAGGGCGAGGGCGAACGGCGCAGGAAGGAGTTCGAGGGCTTCGGTTACGACTGGAAGGCCCCCGAGCCGGGCGACGAGGACACGTTCCTGCGCTCCAAGCTCGACTGGGAGGAGCTGTCGAAGGACGAGCACGCCTCGCTGCTGGGCTGGTACCGCGACCTGATCGCCCTGCGCCGGTCCCACCCCGACCTCACCGATCCCCGTCTGGAGAGGGTGCGGGTCGAGGTGGACGAGGACCGGCGCGTCGTGGTGATCGAGCGCGGCTCGCTGCGGGTCGCCGCCAACTTCGCCGACGGCCCGGTCCCCGTACGGCTGGCCGCGTCACGGATCCTGCTCGCGTCCGACAAGTCCGCCCGTCTCACCGGAGAGGCTCTGGAACTGCCCGGCCGTTCCCTGGCCATCGCGGAGGTCTGAGCCGGCCGCGACGCGGGGCGTGCGGGTCAGAGCCACGGATGCGTCCTGTCGCCGAACACGGCGGCGAGACACGTCCAGGCGGTCCGGCCGCCCGGCATCGGCCAGGCGCGAGTCGGAGCGGGCCCATTGGCCAGGTGGTCGAACGCGCGGACCCAGGTGCGGTGGAGACCGGTAAGAGCCTGAGGGGCGCCGGGGGTGCCCCGCACCACCTCCCGCTCGACGGACGTGACCTGCCGCCGGTACTCCCGCACGGACGCCTCGGCGTCGAGCGGCCGGTCGTGGGTGCGGAGCAGCACCAGGAACGGGGGCTCCTCGCCCTCGGCGAGGGCGGCGACCAGCCGGTCGTGGCCGTCTACGACGACGTAGGCGGTGAGGCCGCTGATCCACCACAGCAGGACCGGCGGCAGGGTCCCGTCACGAGCCTGCCTGCGGTAGGCCTTGACGCGGCCGTCGTCCGGGCTGGGCAGCTCACGGAGCGGGACCACCTCGCCCGCGCCGCTGGAGAACCGGCCGAGATACCCCTCAGGATGCTCGTGCCGCACCAGGCCCGGGCGGACATCGAGGCCGCGTACCTCCGTCCTGATGGTCCACCGGCCGGCGTGCAGTGGCCCGGCGGCGAGGAGTTCGCCGGCGAAGCGATGCGCCCACCGGGCGGCGGGCGCACCGGGAGGATCGTGGATCCGCCGGCTCTCGCCGGCGCGGAGCGGACGAAGGGGGGAGCGGAAGCGCTCGGTGCGCAGGTAGTCGATCCCGTAGTAGTGGCCGTCGACGCGGGCGAGCAGGACAGGCTCGTCGTTCTGGACGATCGCCAGGCGCCTGCCGGGTGCGACCTCGACGCGCAGCGCGGGCCGGGCGGGACGCTCCAGCTCCAGAAGCAGGCCTGCCCAGCCGTGGGGACCGGTGAGATCCGACCGACGCACGCTTCGCTCGGGCTGTGATCAGGCGGCCTGGGCGACGGGCAGCTCGAAGGTGACGGTGTCGGGGACCGCGGTGTAGAGCCGCCAGCTCAGGCAGGCACGCTGGGCGACGACGGTGACGTGCAGGCCGCGGCCCGCCAGCCAGAGGGCCAGGTCGGCGAAGTATCCGTCGCCCGACCCGATCACCGCCCGCTCGAACCGCAGGTCCAACCGCGCCGTACGGGCCGCCTCGTCCAGGGCCTGATCGGCGCCGTCGCGTCCCGAGCGGGCCAGCAACTGCACGCCGCGCAGCGCGATCCCCACGGAGACGAGCGCGTTGTGGTTGACCGCCACGATGAACTGGTCCAGCGGCCCGACCGGCACCGTCCGCTGGTAGGCGTTCATGACCTGATGTACGTCGTGAGTCGCCGGGCAGGCGGTCCCGGCCAGGTTCTCGATGTCCAGGAGATGGATCGCGCGCCCGCGGCGCAGCGACCTGAGGCGCGTGGTGGGGGTGCTCACGATCCTGGCTCCCTTCCATAACGACTCCTGGCGTCCATTAGAGCATGTGTTGACGGAATCAACCAGCCCTTACCGGGACGTTGCCCGTGTCCGGTGCATCGGATATGGTCCGGTCTGATCGGACGACTGGGAAGGCGAAGCGACGTGCGGCGAGACGTACAGGTCACCGCGGCGGACATCGCCCGCCTGGCCGGCGTGGGACGCGCGGCGGTCAGCAACTGGCGGCGCCGGCACGACGACTTCCCCGAGCCCGTGGGAGGTACGTCCACCAGCCCGGTGTTCTCCCTGGCGGAGATCCGGGAGTGGCTGCGCGGCCACGCCGAGGACAGGGAGCTTCCCGCGCACGAGTGGCTCTGGCAGGACCTGCGCGCGACCGCCGACGACGACGACCTCGCCGACCTGATCGCCGACCTCGGGGCCTTTCTCGTGTACGTGCAGCACGAGGCGGAGGACTGGGACGGGCTCTCGGCCGCCGACGACGGGACGGTCGCGCGGGAACTCCCGGCCCGGGTGCGCGCGACGTGCGCGAAGACCGCCGGCGCGGAGGCGTTTCCCGAGACCGTTCCGGTGACCCGGGTGCCGCTGGTCCGCGCGATCGCCCGGCTGGCCGCCGAGCGCGGCGCCCGTGACACCTTCGAGTTCCTGCGCGAGCGGTACTTCGAGGTGCACACCCGGCGCGTCTATTCCACCCCGGTCGAGATCGTCTCGCTCTCGCTCGACCTCGTGGGCGACGGGTTCGACTCGCTGCTCGACCCGGCCTGCGGTTCGGGCCGCATCCTCGGCCGCGCGCTGGAGCGCTCGCCCGGGGCCCGGCTGCTCGGCCAGGACGTCGATCCCGTGGCCGCCCGGCTCACCTCCGTACGGCTCGCGCTGCGCTGCGACAACGCGCGGGTCAGGGCGGGAGACTCGCTGCGCGCGGACGCCTTCCCCGGCGAGTTCGTCGACGCGGTGGTGTGCAACCCGCCGTTCAACGACCGTAACTGGGGATACGAGGAGCTGACGGCAGATCCCCGGTGGGAGTACGGCCTGCCGCCGCGCGTGGAGCCCGAGCTGGCCTGGGTGCAGCACGTGCTCGCGCACCTGGCGCCCGGAGGCGTGGCCGTGCTCCTCATGCCCCCGGCCGTGGCCAGCCGCAGGTCGGGCCGGCGGATCAGGTCCCAGTTGCTGCGGCGCGGCGCGTTGCGCGCGATCATCACGCTCCCGCAGGGCACCGTGCCCAACGTGGCGGTCGGGTTGACGCTGTGGATCCTCTGTCAGCCGTCCGAGGGGGGCGCGCCGAGCCGCGTGCTGATGGTCGACACCTCCGGCAGGCCGGACGACTACGCCCGGGTGGCCGTCGAGGCGTGGCGCGAGTTCGGCGCGGGGCGCGAGCTGGACGAGCCGGGGGTCAGCAGGTCGGTGCCGCTCGTCGACCTGCTCGACGAGGACGTGGACCTCACCCCCGCCCGCTACCTGTCCACGGCGGCCGACGACCTGTCGCCGGAGCGGATCGCCGGAGCCCGCTCGCGGCTCGCCGGGCTGCTCGGGACCATCGCCGGGCTGATGCCCGTGGCGGGCCGGCCGCCGTCGGAGGAGTTCGCCCCGGTCCCGCTGCCCGAGCTGGTGCGGCGCGGCATGCTCGTCCTGGAACAGCAGACGCCGGCCCGGCCGGGGGAGGAACCCCCGCGGGAGGCGCCGGTGCTCACCGTCGAGGACGTGCTCGAAGGGCGGTCCGCGACGGGGTCTTCGGAGCACGCCGGGGCGAGGTGGATCGTCACGCGGCCCGGTGACGTCGTGGTGCCCCAGGTCGTGACCATCCCGGTCGCGCGGGTGCTGGCGAAGGGCGACGCGCTGCTCGGCCCGTACCTGTCGCTGTTACGGCCCGACCCCGAGGTGCTCGACCCGGACTTCCTCGCCGGTTTCCTCTGCGCGTCCATCAATGTGCGCCATTACAGCGCCATGTCGTCGCGCTACCGGGTGGACGTACGGCGTGCCGAGGTGCCGCTGCTGCCGATGGAGGAGCAACGCCGGTACGGCGAGGCGTTCCGGCGCCTGGCCGAGTTCCGCACGGCTCTGCGCGAGGCGGCGGCGCTCGGAGAGGACCTGGTCAGGCTGATGGCCGACGGTCTCACCCACGGCGTGATCGCACCGGCGGACGACGATGGGCACGGCGCGCAGTGGGGGTAACCACCAGAGACACGTCGACTTCGTCTGGTCGGTCGCCGGGCCGTAATCGGTGAGATGCCGCCCGCCCGGGAGCGCATCGCTCACGGGCGGGAAGGCGCCGGTGGACAGGTTCGTCCCGGCTCGCGGAGGCCGGTCGGTGTCCGGCTGAGATGGAGCTCAGGTGCAGGTGATGGGGATCGGCGTGGTGGCGACGCGCTTGTCGAAGGCGTGCGGTCCGCCGTTGAGGTTGGCCCATCCGTAGCCCATGACGTGGTAGTTGCCGGGCACGCAGCTCACCATGTTGAGCTTGTAGGCGTAAGCCGTGTTGTACAGACGGATCTCTTCGTAGCCCAGGAAGGTGCCGTCTCGGTACAGGGAGAGGTATCCGCCGATGGCCGTGACGTTCCGGTTGCACTTGACTTCGACGTAGGCGTAAACGTAGCTCGTGTACAACTGGGTCGGGTTGGTGATGGTGATGTCGCACCAGAGGACCGGCAACGGGTTGTCCGCGGTCGCCGCCTGAGCGGGGGACGCGCCGAGCGCCAGGGCCACCGCCGCGCCTAGTGCGAGAGCACGCATTCCACGATGGGGTTTCACGTAGCCATCTCTCCCTACTGCCGGTGGCAATCCGCAGGCGCGGGTGACGCGCCCGAGACGCCGCGGGATGTCTCTTCTCGAGGGGAGGATCACACAATGGCGGCGGGCCGGACAGGCCCATTCGCAGCACCGGCCGCCCCCTGCTCCGGTGCAAGCAGGTGAATAGCGAGTTCCGCGCAGCCCTTAAATCGGGTGCGACCTCACCCGGCGGTCAACAGGCTGGTCCAGGCCGCATGACGCGGTGCGATGTGGCGCTCACAGCCACATAATCACCGTCGTCCGTATGACGCCGTCGGTGAAACTTTCAATACGCGGAAAACCGGCGGCGCGGAGGGGTGGCCGGAGGGCGGTGCCCGTCCACGTGACGTGCGACGCGCGGAAGGTGCCGCAGGAGCAGTACGTCTGGCTCGACCTGCCGGGAAAGCGCTCACAGGACGAGCTCGGCGCACGGTGCCAGTGCGGCGGTCACCTGAACCGCGATTCCGATGACATCGCTCAGTCGTCTTCCGCTTCCGCTGTCAGGTCGCCGGGCATGACCGTGGCGATGAGGCCCGCGACGAACTGGGGCACCTCTTCGGGGGAGAGCACCAGTCGCGGTTCGTTGCCGTCCGGACCCTGGAAGATCTCGACCGACCGCACCTCCGCGTGGTCCGGCGCATCGGCGACTCCGATGATCGTCCAGTTTCTGTGCCGGGTGTTGGCGAAGTGGCTGAATTCGCGTTCTGGCCTGGCCACACTCACTCCTGATAGCGCGTTGTGGTGATCACATACTGCGGGATCCAGGGCTTCCGTACCTGTCCCGCCCGCCGAGCGTGATCGGGTTGTCGGCCGGCCCGAAAGCCGGAGCCGTCGGAGTCGTCCGCGTCGCGATCAATGCTTCGTAACTCTAGCCAGATCGATCACCGTGTCGTCCGGGATCACCCTGAGATCCCCCCTGACACACACCGCTGGGCCCGGCGGCCCAGGAGGTCGTGCGGTGGTCAGGAGAAGGCTCCGGCACACGGGCGCTCGTGGAGGCCGCCCTCCGGCGCCGACGTGATTGGCCTTGCCCAATTTGACTGTTTCGGTCATGTCCCGGTTGATGATCCGCAAGGATGATCACCCTGGACGCCGCCCGGACGGAGGGCGGCGGTTGGGAAAGGACAACGGATGCGCAAGTCCGCGAGTACGGTCGTCGTCGCAGCGGCGCTGGCCGTCGGAGGACTCGTCGCCAACCCGGCATACGCGATCTCCGCCGGCTACACCCCGGAGGGGGTGTGCGGCTCCGGTTTCGGCAGGGTCAGTGACGGCAGCCGAGCCGTGAAGACCCGGTCGGGGGAGGTCTTCGGGTACGTCTACCTGCTCTACAACCGCAGGACGGCCCAGAACTGCGTCGTCACGATCAAGTCGAAGTACGTCGGCACGCCCACCAGGGCCACCGCCCAGCTCATGGTGCGGCTGTCCGGCACGAGGACGGCCGAGAAGATCGACCACGCGAAGAAGTACAAGTACTACGCCGGCCCGGTGAAGCTGAGCGCCAGGGACAAGTGCGTGAAGTACTACGGCACGATCGCCGACACGCGCGTCGACGGGGAGATCGCCAGCGGTGGCCGCCTGAAGTGGGGCAACTGCGGCTGACTCCCGCGCGGCCGTCACCGCGGCCCGATCCGGTGGACCCAGAGGCCGCCCGGCCGGTGCCGGGCGGCCTCGCCGTTCCCCGGGGACCTCTACCATCGGTGCGGCACGACCCGATGCGAGGAGACGTACGTCCAGATGGGCGCCAATCACAGTCACGGCACGACCACTCCGCCCACGCCTGTCTCGCGCCGGACCGTGGTCGCGACGCTGGCCGTCATCGTCCCCGTCGCCCTGGCGACGGTGGCCGCCCTGATCTGGCTGTGGCCGGACGGCAGCCGGCCGGACAACCCGTCCTCGCCCTCACTGCGGCAGGCCGACGGGACGATCACCGAGATCGTGCCCAAGCCCTGCCCCGTCGTACCGGGCGAGCAGGCGGCCGGGCCGGCGGCGTCCTCCGGCTCCTGCGGGGACGTCCGGGTCAGGATCACCAGCGGGCCCGACGAGGGCCGGAGCGTGACCACCGATCTGCCCACCGGTCCCGGTGCGCAGCGGTTCGCAGTCGGCGAGGACGTGGTGCTCGTCCATGTGCCGGACGGCGCGCTCGACGCACCGGAGTATCTGCTGTCGGACCACGACCGGTCCTCTCCGCTGTGGCTGTTCGTCGCCGCGTTCGCCCTGGCGGTCATCGCCTTCGGGCGCTGGCGCGGGCTGACCGCGCTGATCGGGCTGGCCGTGACCTTCGTCCTGCTGCTGACCTTCGTCGTCCCCGCGATCCTCGCCGGCGAGCCGCCGACCCTGGTCGCGATCACCGGTTCCGCCGCGATCATGCTGGCGGTCCTGTACCTCACCCACGGTCTCACGATCACGACGTCGATGGCGGTGCTGGGCACGCTGGTCAGCCTCGCCCTCACCGGTCTGCTGTCCGCCTTCGCCATCGACGTCGCGTACCTGACGGGCGTCACCGACGACAGCTCGTTCCTGCTGAACGGCAACTACCGGATCAACGGGCAGGGCCTGCTGCTCGCGGGGATCATCATCGGCGCGCTCGGCGTCCTCGACGATGTCACCGTGACCCAGGCGGCCACCGTGCGGGAGCTGGCGACGGCCAACCCCGGTTACGACTTCGGGCGTCTCTACCGGGCCGCCGCGCGCGTCGGCCGGGCCCACATCGCCTCCGTGATCAACACGATCGTCCTCGCGTACGCCGGGGCCGCGCTGCCCCTGTTGTTGCTGTTCAGCGTCGGCGACCAGCCGCTCGCGGACGTGCTGCGCAATCCCGTGCTCGCGCAGGAGATCATCCGCAGCGTCGTCGGCACGCTGGGACTCATCGCGGCCGTCCCCGTGACCACCGCGCTGGCCGCGCTGGCGGCACCCCGGCGGCGCTCCGGGGAGAAGCCGGCGGAGCGCCGCCGGCGGCGCGGGGCGGTCTGGGACGACCCGGACGAGTCCACCGAGAGCCGCTGGCCTGCCTCGTTCGGGACGGAAAAGGATTGGCCCGCCGGGCGGCGCAACCGATAGAACAGGCGGACGCCTTGACGACGAGAGGAGGGGACGAGCCGATGTATGCCGAGATTGTCGTGCCGGTTCCTTCCGGGGGTACGGCCGGACGCTGACCCCCGGGGGAATGGGCACGCCTCACCTGAGGAAGTGCCGTGAACCCCGATAGCTTGATCATGCGCCCCGTCACGGGGCGTTCGGAACTCGACCTGTTTCGCCGCCTGCCGTACGTGCTGAACGACGAGCTGGACGACGACCTCGCCTCCGGCCGCCGGCGGCCCGAGTGGATGTGGATGGCGCTGCGCGGCGACCGCCTCGTCGCCAGGCTCGCCTGGTGGGCCCCGCGTGCGGGCGAGCCGCCGGCGCTGCTGGACATCCTCGACCTCGACGACGCCGCGCCCGGACCGGCGAGCGTCGACGCCGGGGTCCGGTTGTTCGAGACCGCGAGTGCCGCGGTGCTGCCCGAAGGGGTACGCCCGCCGGAGTACAACGCGTTCATCCCACCGCGGTGGCGTGACGACGCGGAAGCGAGGCGCGCCGTCGAGAACCGCATGGCCGTGCTGGAGCGGACCGGTGCCCGGCCGCTCGTCGAACGGCTGCGGCTGGAGTGGCGCCCGGGCGCTCCCATCCCCGAGCCGAGTGCCCGGCTCGGTTTCCGTCCTGTGGCCGGCCGGGAGGAACTCGTCGCCCTGATGACCCTCGTCCTCGACGGCACGCTCGACGCGCACAGCCGCGCCGACCTCGCCCGCATGCCCGCCGAGCGGGTCGCGGCCGAGCACTACGACGACGAGCTCGCCCACTATCGGAGCCCACGGGAATGGTGGCGGATCGCCGTGTCACCCGAGGGCGAACCGGTGGGATTCGTCATCCCGGCGCGCAACGAATACAACCCGATGATCGCGTACATCGCGGTCGTGCCCGCACATCGAGGCAACGGCTACATCGACGACCTGCTGGCCGAGGGGACGCGGATCCTCGCCGGTCAGGGCGTCCCGCGCATCCGCGCGGCCACCGACGTCGGGAACGTCCCGATGGCCCGGGCGTTCCTCCGGGCCGGATACGAGGTCATCGGGCGCCGGATCGACATGACTTGGAGCGAAGGCGGGGCTGAGTAGGACGGTCGCCGGCGTCCACCGGACAGCGGAGGCTGTGATGATGTCCTTCTCGCTGCCGTGGTCGCTGTGGACGGGGGAGTCGCGTGAACGATCTGGTCGCCCGGCTGTGGCGGAGCATCGGCGGCTCGCTGCAGTGGCGGCTCCTGTGGCTCTCGCAGGCGAAGTTCATGATCGGCGTCACCGGCATCGTCCGCGACGGGAACGGGCGGGTGCTGCTGCTCCGGCATCGGTTGTGGCCGGAAGGCCGGCAGTGGGGGCTGCCCACGGGCTCCGCGATCAAGGGGGAGACCTTCCAGGACACGGTCGTCCGCGAGGTGCGGGAAGAGACCGGTCTGGAGGTGCGCGTCGGCGAGCTCGTGCGGCTCAGGAGCGGCTACCGGCTGCGGGTCGAGGTGGCGTACGAGGCCGAGTTCGCCGGCGGCACGATGAAGATCGACCCCAGGGAGATCCTGGAGGCACGGTGGTTCACACCTGACGACCTGCCGGACGGGCTGCTGGAGTCACATCGGCTCCTCATCCTCGGCGAAGGCGGGCAGGCCGGGGCGTCGTGACCGTCCCGGCCTGTGGACCGCGGCGGCGAAAGGCGCGGACTCGCCCGTTCTGTCCGTCCACCGTTCCACAGAGCGGCGTTCGGGAGAGGCGGATGGCTGTGGATTCGCGCAGGCTGTGGCCCTGCGGCAGTGCGAGGAGCGGTGGGTGCGGGGCCGGCTGCTCCTGCGGCACTTCCCGCGGCCGCTCCGGCGGTTGTACGTGCAGCACGTCGCGGAGGAGGAGCCATGCGAATCACCTATCCCGTGCCCGCTCAGACCTCGTCGGTCTTCGTCGTCGTCACGGACCGGACGCCGACCGATCTCTCGTCGATCGTCCCTTGGCGGATGGGGCCGTCCCACCGGCGCGCCGCCAGGGACGCGCTCGGCACGCCCCGGCTGACGCTGGAGGCCTTCCGGTCGACGCGGTCCCCGTGGCGGCGGATGGACCTGAGTGCCGAGGACCTGAAACGGGTGAGACGGGCCCGTCATCACGTGGTGGTGACGAGTACCGCCCCGGTCGATGAACAACCCGAGGCCGCCCAGGTCGCCCGGGCGGCCGCGCGCGGAATCGCGGAGGCCTACCACGGTGCGTTGTACGACCCGCTCACCGGGGCGGCCGTCTACCACTGCGCGGACTGCCCGGGGGAGCGGCGGGACTTCCACCTCGGCGACGACTGGCTGGGCTGGAGGGTGTCGTGCGCCGACGAGGAACCCGCCTGCGCCCTCGGTGCTGCCGCTCGGGCCGGAGCCGGAATCGGTGACGCCGGGGCCGATGTGGGCGGCGGCTGCTCGTGCCTCGTCACGACCTCGCGCGGTCTGCGGCGCTTCGGGCTGCCGGAGATCACGCTGGCCGGCCTCGCCTGCGCGCACAGCCTGTGCTCGGTGACCGTTCTGCGCACCGTGGCCGAGGCGCTGCTCGCGGGCCACTTCGCCTGGCTGTCCACCGGCCTCCGGTCGCCGTGCCGCGGCGTCGCCCGCCGTCTCCGGGTGGCCGGGACGGACTACGCCGTGCTGTCCGGCGGAGCGGGCCCGGAGAGCGGTCCCGTCCGCATCCCGGGCGCTGGGTTCGGGTCCCTGCCCGGCATATCGAAGGGGCCACGCGAACAGCTTGAGACGGCGGGGAGGAGCCCGCTGTCTCGGGAGAGCGGTCGCATCGCCGGCATCGGGGGCGGATCCCTGTCCTGGATGCCGCACGAGGTGGACGGACTCCTGCGCGTACGCCTCACGCCGGACGCCGCCGCCCGCTCCTGTCTCAGACTCCGGCTGCCTGGTGATCACGACGGAAACCCCCGTCACACCCCCGGTCTGCTGGTCGCGTGACCCCTCGGACGCCGGGAGGACGCCTCGCCGCGGGCCTTGTGCCCAATCCGGGTGGGTGGGCCGGTGCTGCGGCGGGCCGCGCACCTGAGAGGGAACGTTTGGGCATCTATCGGACGTCTGTGAAGTGTGACCCTTTTCGGTGCTATCGACGACGAGATCCGGGACGCGCGGGAGCGCGCCAGGCGCCGGGACCAGCTCACCCGGCAGCGTGCCACTCTCCTGACTCAAATCGAGGAGGTCCGCGGCGTGCTCACGGACCTGGAGCGGCAGCTCGCCAAGGAGGATCGCGACGTCGCCAAGCTGGAGCAGGGCGGTTTCGCCGCCTTTCTGGCGGGGCTGACCGGGGGCAAGGAGGAGCGCCTGGCGCGGGAACGGGCCGAGGCTGCGGCGGCCCGCCAGCGGGTCACCGGCCAGCGGACCCGCCTGGAGTGGCTCACCGGCGACCTGCGCACCACCGACCAGGCACTCGCGGAGCTCGGCAACCCGCACCACGAGCTGGAGGCGTTGCTCGCCCGCAAGGAGCGGATGCTGGTCGAGTCGGGGGATCCGCGCGGCCGGGAGCTCGCGGACATCGCCGCACGGCTGGCGAACGTGAGCGCCGACCTGCGCGAGCACCAGGAGGCGCAGCAGGCCGGGGCCGCCGCGGGTCAGGCGGTCGGCTACGTCCTGCGGCATCTGGGCAGCGCCCGCGGCGCCTCGACCTGGGACATGTTCAGCAACGGCGGGGGCTTCGCCGACATGGTCGAGCACGGGCACCTGCGTCAGGCCGACGAGGCGGCCTGGCACGCGCAGGGGGCGCTCGACCGGTTCTCCCGAGAGCTGGCCGACATCGGCGTCAGCGCGGCGCCCCAGTTGCCGAAGGGGGACACCCGCTGGTTCGCCGACGTCTTCTTCGACAACATCATCACCGATGCGATCAAGCACCAGCGGATCGCCCGTACGGCAGAGGCGGTCCGCGAGGTCGTGGAGTGGATCGCGGCAATGGTCGACCAGATCTCCGACCGTTGCGGTGAGCTGGCCCGCCAGCAGGAGTCCCTCGCCCGGCGGCGCGAGGAGGTCCTCGCCTCCTGACCGGTCCCGCCCGGCCGCGTAGAGTCACCGGCCGGGGTGCGCTCCCGGCCGGCCCATGCGGTTCGCGCCTTGGTCACCCTATTCGCACCTCCGGTCGGCCGGTGGGGTGTGCGTTCTGTCGGTCCGCGCGTCGTGCCCTGGTTGATCCGCGCACTTCGCATGTCCAGTCGGACGGTGGGTGTGTGCTCCCGGCCCATGCGACTTGCGCCTTGGTCAGCCCATTCAATGCGCTGCGCACCTGGCTGCGGGCCGTGGCGGTGCACGCCACCGCGATGCGAGGCCTGGTCGCCGCGCGAATGGCCGTTCCGCCCGCGCCGCGCGCCGACGCGGCGCTCGCGGCCTGCCACGAGCGGATCCGCGCCACCGGCGCCGCCCTGCTCGACGCGCGCAACGGGATGGCGCGGTGCCCGGCGACCTCGGGAATCGCCGACCTCCTCACCCTGGTCAACGCGATCGCGTGGCTCCAGCGAGCAGGCCCCGGGTGACGAATATCTGCTTGACCGTCTCCTCGTCCTCGTGCGCGGAATGGATCCACCGGCCAACGAGGAGGGAACATGACGAGCAGGGTGACCGCGGTCAGCCGCAGCGCGACCCACACCTTCAGCAAGACGCCGCTGGAGTCGATCCGGCTGCTGACCGGTCTGGGCGTCGAAGGGGATGCCCACGCCGGGGTGACCGTGAAGCACCGGTCGCGGGTCGCCCGCGATCCCAGTCAGCCGAATCTGCGCCAGGTGCACCTCATCCACGCGGAGTTGCACGACGAACTGCGTGAGGCGGGCTTCGCCGTACGGGCGGGGGACATGGGGGAGAACGTCACCACCAGGGGCGTCGATCTGCTCGCGCTGTCCACCGGGACCCGGTTGCACCTCGGCGAGACGGCCATCGTCGAAGTGACCGGCCTTCGCAACCCCTGCCTGCAGATCGACGGTTTCCGGGACGGGCTGCTGAAGGCGGTGCTGAACCGGGACGAGGAGGGCAACCTGGTGCGCAAGGCCGGGATCATGGGCGTCGTCCTCGCGGGTGGCGAGGTCCGGCCCGGCGACCCGATCCGGGTCGAGCCGCCGGCCGGACCGCACCAGCCTCTTCGGCCGGTGTGAGCGGTGGGGGCCTACCCGCGGTCCTGTGACGTCTGCTCGCGCTCCTGCGGCGCCTGCTCGCGCTCCTGTGACGTCTGCTCGCGCTCCTGTGACGTCTGCTCGCGCTCCTGCGGCGCCTGCCCGCGCTCCCGTGCCGCCGCGTTGATCACCTCGTCGAGGACGTCTCGCGAGTTGACCAAATCCGTGATCATGCGGTCGATGCGGTCCCGCTCCGCGACGAGGTCGGTGACGAGCCGGGGGGTGGCGATCGCGGAGGGCCCGCCGTCGGCGTCGCGCATGCAGGGCAGCAGCTGTGCGATCTTCTTGCTGTGCAGGCCCGCCGCGAACAGTTCCTGGATCCGGATGACGCGATCGACCGCCTGCTCGGGATACTCCCGCTGGCCGCCGGGCGTACGCTCGGCCACCAGCAGCCCCTGCTGCTCGTAGTAGCGCAGCGACCGCTCGCTCACCCCGGTGCGCCGCGCCAGCTCGCCGATCCGTATCACGTCACCCCTGCGGGCTTGAACTTGACATCAATGTCAGATTCTACCGTCGGCGCATGGAGAACACGCTCTTCGACTACAGCCCGATCACCGATCGTCCGACGATCAGCTGGCCCGGCGGCGCCAGGGTCGCCTTCTACGTCGGCCTCAACGTCGAGCACTTCCTGGTCGACCGCCCGTCCACCAGCATCTGGCAGGGTACGGCGGACCTCGTCCCCGACGCCCTCAACTACGGCTGGCGCGATTACGGGGCCAGGGTCGGCATCTGGCGCGTCGCCGACATCCTCGACCGGCACGGCGTCAGGGCCAGCGTCCTGCTCAACTCCGCCGTCGCCGAGCACTATCCGCAGATCATCAAGGCCGGCCTCGACCGCGACTGGGCCTGGCTCCTGCACGGCCGGACCAACTCCGTCCTGCACGCCGGCCTGTCCCTGGAGGAGGAACGTCGTCTCCTCACGGAGATGGCCGGCATCGTCGCCGAGGCCACCGGCCGGCGGCCGCGCGGCTGGATGGGTCCCGGCCTGACCGAGACCTTCAACACGCCGGCGCTGCTCGCCGAGCTGGGATTCGGCTACCTGCTGGACTGGACCAACGACGACCAGCCGTACCCGCTGAACGTCCCCGGGATGATCAGCGTCCCCTACTCCGTCGAGCTCAACGACCTGCTCCTGTTCGACAGGGGCGTCACGGGGCCGGAGTTCGTCCAGACCGTGAGGGACCAGTACGAGCAGCTGCACGCCGACGCCGAAGACAGCGGCAGGGTCATGGCCCTGGCCCTGCATCCCTTCGTGATCGGGCAGGCGTTCCGGGCCAGGTATCTCGATCAGGCGCTGGCCTTCCTCGCCGCGCAGCCCGACGTCTGGCTCACCACCAGTGACGAGATCGCGGCGCACTACCAGCGTACGGTCGGCCGGCCCGCGTAAGGGGCGCGGCACGGACGCGCCGGCCCGGCCCGGCGGCCGGCCCGACGCCCTCTCCAGTGCACGGGCCTCAGTGGATGTGGCCCGGCTCGTCGTGGTCGTGGTCGTGGTCGTGGTCGTGGTCGTGGTCGTCCTCGTCCTCCAGGACCCCCTCCGACGGCTCGACGCCGAGCATCGCCTCACGTGGCTCGACCTCGGTGACGTGTTCGACGAGGCCGAGCACGTGGTCGGGCTCGATCAGCCACTGCAGGGCCGCCGCGCCCGTCTTGTCGGAGTTGACCAGCTCGATCTGCTCCTGCCGCTCGGCGTCGTCCAGTTCCGCCTGGGGGTCGCGGATCTCGGCGAGCGCCGCCGCCTGCAGCGCGTCGACATCGAGGACCTCGACCACCAGGTCGACGGTGAGCCGCAGATAGCGACCGGTGTCCGTTCCATCGCTCATGGTGGTGATCCTATCGGCAAGCCGTTATGGCAGTTTCCACTCGACCGGCGCCCCGCCCCGCTGCTCCAGCAGGTCGTTCGCCCGGCTGAACGGACGGGAGCCGAAGAATCCGCTGCGCGCGGACAACGGGCTGGGGTGGGCCGACTCGATGCACGGCACGTCCCCCAGCATGGGCCGCAGGTTGCGGGCGTCGCGGCCCCACAGGATCGCCACGAGCGGCCCGCCCCGCGCGACCAGTGCCTTGATGGCCTGCTCGGTCACCTCTTCCCACCCCTTGCCCCGGTGGGAGGCGGGCTTGCCCGGCATCACCGTCAGCACCCTGTTGAGCAGGAGCACTCCCTGCTCGGTCCACGGGGTGAGGTCGCCGTTCGACGGCGTGGGGTGGCCGAGGTCGGCCGTGTACTCCTTGAAGATGTTGACCAGGCTCCCCGGCAGCGGTCGTACGTCCGGGGCCACCGAGAAGCTCAGGCCCACAGGGTGACCGGGGGTGGGATAGGGGTCCTGGCCGACGATCAGCACCCGGACCTCGTTCAGCGGCTGCTTGAACGCGCGGAGCACGTTCTCACCCGCCGGGAGGTACTGGCGGCCTTCCGCGATCTCCTGCCTGAGGAAGTCGCCCATGGCGGCGATGCGCTCGGCCACGGGTGCGAGGGCCTCGGCCCATCCGGCTTCCACGAGTTCGTGCAACGGACGTCCTGACATGTCCGCGCACTCTATCGGCTTTTCCGCCGCCGTACGGCACGGCTGGTGAAAGATCGAATGCCCGCTTACCCCCGTGAAGCGGGCATCCGACGTCCTCTCGACACGGTTCACCACACACAGGACATTTCCCATGGTGACCGCGGTGATGCCGGAGACCCCGGGATGGTCCGGGGCCTCCGGCCGGGTCACTTGACCGAGCCCGCGAGCAGGCCCTGCACGAAATACCGCTGGAAGGCGAAGAACAGCACCAGCGGGATGATGAGCGACAGGAACGCGCCCGGCGCGAGGATGTCCACGTTCGTGCCGAACTGCCGCATCTGGGATTGCAGTGCCTTCGTCATCGGCTGGTTGTCGGTGTCGGCGAACACCAGCGCGACGAGCAGGTCGTTCCACACCCACAGGAACTGGAAGATGCCGAGCGACGCGATCGCGGGCTTGGCCAGCGGGAACACCACGGTGGCGAAGATCCGCCACTCCGGCGCGCCGTCCATCCGCGCCGCCTCGAGCAGCTCGCGCGGGATGCCCACGAAGAAGTTGCGCAGCAGGAAGATGGCGAACGGCAGGCCGAACGCCACGTGGAACAGCACGACCCCGAGGATCGAGCCGAAGATCCCGAGGAATCCGTACAGCTTGGCGATGGGGATCAGCGCGATCTGAACCGGGACGACCAGCAGGGCGATGACCACGAGGAACACCGTGTCCCTGCCGGGGAACTCGATCCAGGCGAACGCGTACCCCGCCATGGCCGCGATGCCGATCACCAGCAGGGTCGCGGGCACCGTGATCAGCACCGTGTTCCAGAACGACGAGCTGAAGCCCGACGCCAGGAGGTTCGAGTAGTTCTCGAACGTGATCTGCGCCGGCTTGGTGAACAGCGTCCACCAGCCGGAGGAGTTGTTCTCGGTCTCGCCGCGCAGCGACACGACCAGCAGGCCCAGGGTCGGGAGCAGCCAGAACAACGCGACGAGGATCATGAAGACCTGCACCACGCCGCTGCCGAGGCGGTCGGTCACCCGCGTGATCAGGCCGCGGGAGACCGGCTGCGCGTGCCGGGGTTCGGCCAGGGTCGTCATCCCTCGTCCCTCCTGAACCGGCGGATGTTGAAGATCATGAACGGCACCACCAGGACGAGCAGGAAGATGGACAACGCGCTACCCATGCCCTGGTTGCCGCCGCCGCCGAACGAGACGCGCCACATCTCCAGCGCGATCACGTTGGCGTTCGGCTGCACGGACCCGGGGGCGATGATGAACACCAGGTCGAAGACCTTGAGCACGTTGATGATCATTGTGACGAAAACGACGAGCAGCACCGGCGACAGCAGCGGCACGGTGATCCGGCGGAACACCTGCCACTCGGTCGCGCCGTCGATCCGGGCCGCCTCCAGGGCGTCACGGGGGATCGCCGACAGTCCGGCCGCGATCAGCACCATCGCGAACCCGGCCCACACCCAGATGTACGCGCCGATGATCGCAGGGGTGATCAGCGACGGGCCGAGCCAGGTCAGGCCGTTGAACGGCGCCGTGAAGTTGTCCTGCGGCAGCCGTACGACGTAGGAGCCGGACGGGAGGCCGGAGAAGCGGAACGTGCCGTCCGCGGCCGTCTCGGTCGTCGCCTTGACCGCGCCGCCGGAGACCGCCTCGACCGTGATGCCGGCCAGGCCCTTCTCCTGCGGGTCGATCTGGTTGAGCGTGCCGCCGCCGCCACGGACCACGTCGAGCCAGACCGTGCCGCTCAGGCCGTCGCCACCGGCGGCCGGGGCGGCCTTGGCGGGCGCGGCGTCCTTCACCACGTCCTGGCCGAGGCCGACGAGCGGGATGAGCACCGGGGTGCCCGGCTGCGCCTGCTGCCGGGTCACCACCGCGCCGCCCTGCACGACGGCGGGCGCCTGGTCGTTCTCGCGTGGCCGCGCGCCGGGGTATCCGGCGCTGGAGGAGAACGTGTCGTGGACGGTGGTGATGATGGCGTTGGCGACGCCCTTGTCGGGGTCCTGCTCGTAGACCAGACGGAAGATGACGCCGGCGGCGAGCAGGGAGACGGCCATCGGCATGAACAGCACGAGCTTGAACGCCGTGGACCAGCGGATGCGCTCGGTCAGCACCGCGAAGATCAGGCCGAGCGCGGTGACGATGATCGGGGCCACCACGACCCAGATGATGTTGTTCCTGATCGTGGTGAGCGTCGCGGAGTCGGTGAAGATCGACAGGTAGTTGCCCAGTCCGACGAAACGGTCGCCGGTGGCGTCGTAGAGGCTGCGCCAGATCGAGTAGATGACCGGGTAGATCACCCACGCGGCGAGCAGCAGCACCGCGGGCAGCAGGAACATCACCGCCAGCCTCGGCGACGGGCCGAGCCGTACGGGCGCCTGCGCCGCGGCCGCCGGGGCGACCGCGGCGGGCGGGGCCGCGGTCGGGTAGCCGGCCGCCGCCGGACCCGCGGGCGGCTCGTCCGCGGCCGCCACGGGGTCTCCCTCGGCGGTGGAGTCCGAGGCGGCGGTCTCCGGGCCGGGCGAACCGGAGGAGTCCGGAGCGGTGCGGGAGTCCGGAGCGGTGGGGGAGTCCGAGGCGGCGGTCTCCGGGTCCGGGGAACCGGAGGAGTCCGAGGAGCCCGAGGGGGCGGGGGAAGGATCTGCAGGGGTTTCGCGCGGGCCGGAGGAGGCCCCGGCGGCGGAGTCGCCGCCGCCGGCGGCCTGCGGGCCGTCCAACCGTTCGGTCACGGCCGTCCTTCCTTTACTTGAAGGCCTTGGCGGCGTCCGCCTCGAGCTTCTCCTGCGCGCCCTTCACGTCGGAGGGGTTGCGGAGGAAGTCCTGCAGGTCCTTCCACTCGCCCTTGCCGTCGGTGCCACCGAAGGCGCTGGGCGCCAGGTCGGACATGTCGTACCGCACCGACTCGCCGGCCGAGATGATCGTCTGGGCGAGCTGCTTGGTCAGGTCGTCGGGGTAGTTGTCGGGCGAGACGTTGCGGTTGGGGGACAGGTAGCCCGGCTGCTTGGCCCAGACCTCGCCGCCCTCCTTGGAAGCCAGGTACTCCAGCAGCGCCTGCGCGCCCTTGGTGTCCTTCATCGCCACACCGACGTCGCCGCCGAGGACGACCGGGGCGGTGTCGCCCGCCTTCGGGAACGGCATGACCTTCGCCTCTTCGCCGACCTTCGCGCCGGACTGGCCGACGGAGGCGGCGACGAAGTCGGCCTCGATGACCATCGCGGCCTTCTTCTGGCCGTACACCTGGGTGACGCAGGTCGGGAAGTCGGTCTGCAGCGCGCCGGACGAGCCGCCGAGCATGAGCTCCTTCTTGCCGAAGATCTGCGCCATCTTCTCCAGGGCCGTCTTGACCGTGGCGTCGGTCCAGGGGATCTCGTGCTTGGCGAGCTTGTCGTAGTTCTCCGGGCCCGCGGTGGAGAGATAGACGTTCTCGAACAGGTCGGTCAGCGTCCAGCCGGAGGCGGCGCACAGCGCGAACGGCGCGACGCCGGAGTCCGACAGCGTCTGGGCGCTCTTGATCAGGTCGTCCCACGTGGCCGCGGGCTGCACCCCGGCGTCGTCGAAGGCCGACTGGCGGTACCAGACCAGAGACTTGTGCGCCGCCTTGACGAGCACGCCGTACACCTGGCCCTTGGCCGAGCCGAGCTCCTTCCAGTACGGCGTGTAGTTCTGGTCGATCTGCGCCTGCACCTCGGCGGACAGCGGCTTGAGGGCGTTCTCGTCGGCGTACTGCTGCACGAGGCCCGGCTGCGGCAGGATGGCGACGTCCGGAGGGTTGCCGCCCTGGATGCGGGGGCCGAGGTAGGCGCCGGTGTCCTCACCGGTGGAGGCGTAGGTGACCGTGGCGCCGGTCTTCTCCTCGAACGCCTTGAGCACCTTCTCGAAGTTGGCCTGCTCGTCGCCGGTCCACTTCGCGGCGATCTCGATCTTCTCGCCCTCCAGCGGCTTGGCGCCGCCGGCGGCCGAGGCGCTGCCCTGGGCCGCCGGCTCGCTGCCGGAGCCGGTGCCGGTCCCGGAGTCGCTGCCGCACGCGGCGGCGGCGGCGAGAGCGAGGCACGCGACCATGATCGGGGGGAGTTTGCGCATATCTATCCTCCGGGCTGGATGACCTCGCCGAGCCCCTGTTTGAGGTCGGCGACGGTCTCGTCTACGGGTTTGGCAAGGGTGAGCGCGCCGGTGACGGCGCTGGAGATCAGCAGGCTGACCTGGTTGTAGTCGGCGGTGACCGGCCTGGGCCGGGCCGACACGATGGCCTCCTTGAGCGCGGGCAGGTACGGGAACCGTTCGATGAGCTCCGGGTCGTCGTACAGGTCCGCCCACACCGGCGGGAACGAGCCCTCGGTGAGCACGAGCCGCTCGTTGTCCCGCCCGGTGAAGTAGCGGATGAAGTCGAGAGCCGACTTCTGCCGCTTCGAGAAGGCGCTTATGGCGAGGTTGTAACCGCCCAGCGAGCTGGACCCGGGCCCGTTCAGGCCAGGCAGCCGGGCCACCGAGAACTTCCCGGCCAGCTTCGAGTGGGCTGCGGGTCCGTACGCGTGCGGCCAGTTGCGGGCGAACAGCAGCCGCCCCTCCTGGAAGGCGAGCCGGGACTCCTCCTCCTTGTACGTCAGCGCCTCGCGGGGGATCCACCCCTCCTTGACGCCGCCGACCAGGAAGCCGAGCGCGGCCCGCGCGCTGCCGAGGTCCATCGTGACCGTACGGGCGTCCGGGCTCAGGATCGACCCGCCCGCCGACTGGACGGCCTCGGCGAAGTTGACGGTCAGTCCCTCGTACGGCAGGAACTGCCCGGCATATCCCCCGATGTGATACTTCGCGCTCAGGCGCGTGGCCTGCTCGCGCAGCTCCGCCCAGGTCCTGGGCGGCTTCAGGTGCTCCTTCTTCAGGATGTCCGACCGGTAGTAGAGCAGGCCGGCGTTGCTGGTGTACGGCGCCGCCCACAGCCTGTCGCGGTAGATGGCGGTGTCCGCGACGCCCTTGAGCAGCTTGTCCAGGGGGAACAGGCTGCGGTCGAGCGGCGCGATCCAGCCGGCGTCGGCGAACTCCGCCGTCCACATCACGTCGAGCGCGAGCACGTCGTAGACGTCGTTGTGCGCCTGCAGGTTGGCCACCATCTGGGCGCGCTGCTCGTCGGCCGCCTCGGGCAGTTCGAGCAGCGACACCGGCTCGTCCGGGTGTGCCTGGTTCCACCGGTCCAGCAGCGGGCGGAGGTACGCGGTGGTGTCCCGGCCGATCGCCAGTGTGATCGGCCCGGTGCCGTCGCTGCCCACGTCGGATTCGGTGCCGGTGTCGGCGAGCCCCGCGCACCCGGCCACCAGGAAGGTGACCAGGACGACGACGGCTCGGCGAACCATGTGGCCTCCGCGTGAAAAGCCGGTTACATACGTGTTAGGTAGGTGCATGCATGTTATGCATAGCGATAATGTGAGCGTCAACGGATCAGCCCGTAACGCTCCGATAACTGCTCGATACGGCTTGGGGGTGGGCGCGTGCGGCAGTCGCTGCTGGCGCTCCTGGCGAAGGAACCTGCCCACGGATACGAGCTGAAACAGGCGCTGGAAACGATCTTCGGCGGCGCCTACCCGTCGCCCAACATCGGGCAGATCTACGTGACCCTGGGCCGGCTGGAGAAGGACGGCTTCGTCCGCTCGGTCGACGTCGAGCAGGCCAACCGGCCGAACAAGAAGGTCTACTACATCACCGCCACCGGCCGGGAGGCGCTGGAGACCTGGGTGGAGGAGCCCACCGAGGGCCCCCGCGTGCGTGACGAGTTCTTCATGAAGCTCGTGCTGGCTCCGATGACCGGGTTGTCCGACCGCATGGCTTTGGTGAACCGGCAGCGACGGCACTACCTTGCGCTCATGAGAGACCTCCGCGAGCTGGCCGACCGCACCGACCCGGCCAACCGCGTCGCGCTGCTCCTCATCGAGGGGGCCATGCTCCACCTGCAGGCCGACCTCGACTGGCTCGAACGCTGCCAGGAGGACCTGCCGTGAACGCCGGCGCTTCCGTCGTCCGGGCGGTCAACCTGGTGAAGATCTACCAGACCGGCGGGCTGCCCGTGCCTGCCGTACGCGGGGTCGACCTGACGGTCGAGGCGGGGGAGTTCGTCGCCATCATGGGCCCGTCGGGGTCCGGGAAGTCCACGCTGGTCCACATGCTCGGCGGCCTGGACACGCGTACCAGCGGCGAGATCTGGCTGGACGGCAAGCGGGCGGACACGCTCTCGGAGAGCGGGTGGGCCGTGCTCCGCCGCGAGAAGATCGGCTTCGTCTTCCAGTTCTTCAACCTGGTCGCCAACATGACCGTGGCCGACAACGTCGAACTGCCCGCGCTGCTGGGCGGCGTGCCGCCCCGGCAGGCCAGGGAACGGCGCGAGTACCTCCTCGGCGAGCTCGGCCTCACCGACCGCGCCGAGGCGTCGCCGGCGCAGCTCAGCGGCGGCGAGCAGCAGCGGGTCGCGCTTGCCCGCGCGCTCGCCAACCAGCCCCGGCTGCTGCTGGCCGACGAGCCGACCGGCAACCTCGACAGCCGCAACACCCGTGACGTGCTCCGCCTGCTCGGCAAGGTGCACGGGCAGGGCCAGACCATCGTGCTGGTCACCCACGACGCCCGGGTGGCGAGCATGGCCGACCGCGTCGTCAGCCTGCTCGACGGGCAGATCGTCGACGACGGCGCCATCCCGAAGTCGCGCCGGCGCCCTTCCGGAGCGGCGGGGGACGTCGTCGAACTCCGGAGCTGACCCGGTGCACCGCCAGGAATCGCCCGAGCTCCCGGACGGCCCGCGTGATCGCCGTCCGCGCCGCCTCCCGCTCGCGGGAGACCCCGAGATCATGAGTCGTCCCGTCGCGGGGCACGCCCATTCGCCGCGGCACACCGCGCGATCACGCGACGTCGTCCCCATGGAATGCCCGCACGATCACAGCAGGGGGGTGGCGTGGTGACGGTGCGGACCGCGGAGCTGCGGTGGATCCGCGCGGACCTGCGGGCGCGCCGGGGGCAGGCCGCGCTCACGGTCCTCGCGGTGGCGGGGATCGTCACCGCCCTGATCGTCGCGGCCACGCTGCTGGAGGACGGCACCAACCCCTGGCGCGGCCTGTTCGCGCGCAGCAACAGCGCGCACATCTGGATCCACAGCAAGGACGTCCCCGACGTGTCCGCGCTGCGCGGGCTGCACGGCGTGACCGACGTCGCCGGGCCGTACCGCAGCGCGCCCGCCACGCTGGTCACCCGGGGCCGGCGGGTGCCGATCACGCTGCAGGAGACGCCGGCGGCCTTCCCCGCGGTGGCCCGCCCGCTCCTGCGCGAGGGCCGCTGGCTCGACGTGCGCACCCCGGACGGCGTGGTCGTCGAGCGGTCGTTCGCCCGGGCCCTCGGCCTGCGGCCGGGCAGTCCGTTCAGCGTCACCGGACTCAACGGCGCGACCCACACGCTGACCGTCGCCGGACTGGCCGAGAGCGGCGACCAGGGCTTCTACCCGGAGTGGACCCCGGGTCTGGCCTGGACGCTCGCGCAGACGCTCAACGTCGTCGAGCCCGCGCCCGGCCGCACCGAGACCGTGACCGGGCTGCGGCTGGCCGATGCCGCCACCACCGACCTCGTCGTCCAGAGGGCCGTCTTCACGCTGCGCAACCAGGTGCAGCGGGTGACGACCTGGCGCGAGGTGCGGGCCTCGATGGAGCTGGACAACCGGCTGCTCGGCCTGCTGCTCGCGCTGTTCGGCGGTGCGGGCCTGGTCGCCGCCGCGCTCGCGCTCGCCAACGCCGCCGGTGGCCGGGTGCTGATCCAGCTGCGCGACATCGCCACGCTGAAGTCGCTCGGGTTCACCCGGGGCCAGGTGGTCCGGATGCTCGTCGCCGAGCACGGCACGCTCGGGCTGCTCGGCATCGCCGCCGGCGCGGTCGCCGCCCGCCTGATCACGGCGTACGCCATGGGGGAGACGGTCGTCGTGCCGCTGTCGGCCGGCCCTCTCGCGGCGATCATCGCGGGGACGTCGCTGACGGTGCTGGTCGCGGTCCTGATCCCGGCCTGGCGCGGCGGGCGCACCCCGCCGATCCCGGCCGCACCCGCGGCGCCGCCGCGCGGGCACCTGTCCCGGCTGGCCAGGGTCGCCCTGCTCGTACGGCTCCCGCCCGCGCTCGTCCTCGGTGCCAGGGACGCCTTCACCCGCAGGACGCCGGCCGCGCTCACGGTCTGCGGCGTCGCCATCCCGATGATGATGATCACGATCGGGCTCGGCTGCTGGGCGACCCTGGACGCCTTCAGCCGCCACCCCGAGAGGGTGGGCCAGGCCGCGGCCCTGTCCCTGCGGCCGGGCGAGCTGACCGCCGAGGAGGCGCGCCAGCGCGCGATGGCCGATCCGGACGTGGTGGCGGCCTACCCGGGAGCCGAACTCGACGCGCTCGTCCCCTGGCAGACGAGGACCGTGCGGACCAGGGCGCTCGGCCTGTCCTCCGACCCGTACCCCTTCCCGGTGGTGGAGGGCCGGATGTTCGCCGACCGGGGCGAGGCCGTGGCCGGGCAGGGCCTGCTCGACCTCCTCGGCGTACGGATCGGCGACCGGGTCCGCGTGACGATCGGGGGCACCCCGCTGATCGTGCGGATCGTGGGCCGGGTGGTCGAGCCGGAGCAGGACGGCGAGGTGCTGTCGTTCGGGGTCGACAGCCTGGCGGCCAAGGACGCGCTGCCGCCCCAGTTCTACGCCCTGGCGCTGCGGCCCGGCGCCGACGCGGCGCAGGTGCGCGCCCGGCTGCAGGGGCAGGGGCTCGAGGTGGCCCAGGCTGTGAACCCGGCCGACCGGCTGGCGGTCATCCGGGTCATCATCGTCGCCCTGGTCGCCGTGCTGGCCCTGATCGGGCTGGCCAGCCTGCTGACCGCCAGCGCGCTCGGGCTGCGCGACCACGTCCTCGACCTGGCCGTGCTCAAGGCGATGGGCCTGACTCCCCGTCAGGTGATGGCCACGCTGGTCACCGCCACCGGCCTGCCCGCGGCGGTGGGGGTCGTGCTGGGAGCGGCGGCGGGGGCGTCCTGCTCGCGGTGGCTGATCGACCTGGAGGGCCGGGGCAGCGGCGTCGGCGCGGGCATCGGCCAGGCCCCGACGCCGGGCATGCTCGCCGCGACCCTCGTGAGCGCGATCGGGG
>NZ_JBFAOO010000069.1:0-35389 GCF_040675265.1 Microbispora sp. NPDC049633 | reverse complement strand
TACCCGATCCTCGCGAGCGATCCCGAGGCGATCGCCTCCGCGAGCCTGTCGCCGGGGCTGCCGGCACCGTGGATGAAGGTGTCCACCCGCGCGTTGACCACGAGGCCGGCCCCGGCCTCGGCCGCCGCCGCCCGCACGGCGGCGAGGAAGTCCGCCTGCTCGGCGGCGTCGATCATCGCCCCGGTCGCCGGGTCGGAGTCCTCCAGGTTGCAGCCCACGGCGCCCGCGGCGGCCAGCCGTTCGACGAGTTCGGCGGCCCTCAGCCCGTAGCCGCGCTCCACGTCGGCGGTGACGGGGACGGCCACGACCCGGGTGATGCGGGCCACGGCCGCGAACATCTCGTCCACGGGTGTGTCGTGCCCGTCCTCGTAGCCCAGCGAGGCCGCGACGGACTCGCTGCCGGTGGCGACGGCGGGGAACCCGGCCGCCTCGACGGCGCGCGCCGACGCGGCGTCCCAGGCGTTGGGCAGCACGACGGGGTCGCCGGGCACGTGGAGCGCGCGCAGGACCGCCGCCTTCTCGTGGATCTCAGCCATAGGGACACCCTAGAGACCCCGGCCGGTGAGAACGCCACCCGTCTACCGGGGAATGAGGGGAAATCGCCGTGAGTTTGAGGGGTCAAGTGCGGTGACGTTCGCGCGGAGCCCTCGGATACGCTCGCGGAACCGGCCCCCCGATCCCCCGACCATTCCCGTCAGGAGAGTTTCATGAGCGACATCGACAGCGCTGTCGACCAGGCCGGGGCGGACAGCCGTCCCAGGGTGGACTTCTACTTCGACCCCGTCTGCCCGTTCGCGTGGGTCACGTCACGGTGGATCCTGGAGGTCGAGAAGCAGCGCGACATCGACCTGCGGTTCCGCGTGATGAGTCTGTCCGTGCTGAACGAGGGCAAGGAGGACCTGTCCGACTTCTACCGCGAGGCGGTGCCCAGGTGGCGGGGCCCGGTCCGGGTGTGCGTCGCCGCCGCGCAGCACCACGGGGAGGCCGTGCTGCGCGACCTCTACACCGCGATGGGCACCCGCATCCACAACCAGGACAACAAGGACTACGGCGTCGTGGCCAAGGAGGCGCTCGCCGAGGTCGGGCTGCCGGTCGAGCTGGCCGACGTCGCAGGCACCGACGAGTACGACGAGGCCCTGCGCCGCATGCACCACGAGGGCATGGACCCGGTCGGCGACGAGGTCGGCACCCCCACGATCCACATCGACGGCGTGGCGTTCTTCGGCCCGGTGATGACGCGCGTCCCGCGTGGTGAGGAGGCCGCCCGCATCTTCGACGGCGCCCTCGCCATGGCGAAGTTCCCGTACTTCTACGAGATGAAGCGCAGCCGCACCACCGACCCCGAGTTCGACTGACACAGTCCGGGCTGAGGGGCGCCGCTCACCTCGGCGGTTCCTCCGGGGACCGCCGGGGCGCCGCCTTGCCGGTGCTCCTGAACAGCGCACGCATGGTCGCCAGCGCGGGGGACCTGTCGTCGGACCGCCTGGCCAGGCTGATCGTGCGGTGCAGGCCGGGCGGGGCGAGCCGTCGTACGCCGAGGGGGTTTTCCGCCAGGTCGGCCACGGTCCTCGGCACGAGGGCGAGACCCATCCCCCCGCTGGCCAGAGCGCACGACATGCCGTAGTTGCCCGTCTCGTACGCCACGACGGGCGGCGCCAGCCCCTCGCGGCGGAACAGCGCCTCCAGCGCCTCGCGGTTGGCCAGCCCGCGCGAACCGCTGATCAGCGGCCGCCCGGCGAGCTCCGGCCACGGCAGCGGCTCGGCCGCGTCGGTGAGCGCGTGCCCGGGCGCGGCCACCAGCACCAGCTCCTCCACCAGCAGCGCCTCGACGGTGACCCCCGAGGGCATCGGCGGATCAGGCTGATGCTCGTAGGTGTGCGTGAGCACGAGATCCGCCTCGCCCGTGGCCAGCGCGGGCAGCCCGGACGGCGGTTCGTACTCCCTCACATTCACCTCGACGGCGGGGTGAGCCCGCCGGAAGGCCGCGAGGACCGGCGGTAACAGGTGGATGCCCGCGGTTGTGAACGTGCCGATCGTGATGTGCCCGCCGGACAGGCCGGCGAGCGCGGCCAGCCCGTGGCGGGCCCGTTCCAGCTCGTCGAGCACCCGCCGGGCGTGCTCCACCAGCAGCTCGCCCGCCGCCGTGAGCGTGGCGCCGCGGCGGTGCCGGATCACCAGCACGGCTCCCGCCTCCCGCTCCAGCTTGGCCATCTGCTGCGACAACGCGGGCGGCGTGTAGCCGAGGCGGGCGGCCGCCCGGGTTATCGAACCCGCCTCGGCGACCGCCACCAGCGCCGCCAGGCGCGTGACATCGTGCATGAAGCAATGCTTAACACCACCTCGCCAAATGTGACATACCTCACGAAGACTCCGGTCCCGCATCCTCGACTCACGACAGACGGGAACTGGAGGAGCGGATGTCCACAACACGATCGACCCGGCCGTTCGAGGTGTGCGTTATCGGAGCAGGGCCGCGCGGCATGTCGGTGGTCGAGCGGCTGTGCGCCAACGCGCGGCGGCTGCCGCCACGGGCACGGGTCCTGCTGCACGTCGTGGATCCGTACCCGCCGGGGGCCGGTCAGGTGTGGCGCACCGACCAGCCCGGCCAGCTGCTGATGAACACCGTCGCCTCGCAGGTCACGCTCTTCACCGACCCCAGCGTCGACATCCGCGGGCCGCTGGAGACCGGCCCCAGCCTGTACGAGTGGGCGCGCCACCTCGTGCTCTTCCCGGACGGCGTCGAGAAGGACGTGCTCGCCGAGGCGCGGCGGCTCGGGCCCGACACCTATCCCACCCGTGCCTTCTACGGCCGCTACCTGCGCTGGGTGTTCGAGCGGGTGGTCGCGCGGGCGCCCCGGCGGGTGGAGGTGCGGGTGCACGCCACCCGGGCGACCACGCTCGACGACGTGCCCGGCACCGGCGCGCAGCGGGTGGTGCTGGAGGACGGCACCGTGCTCGGCTCGCTCGACGCGGTGGTCCTGGCGCAGGGGCACCTGCCGGTCGAGCCCACGGACGCCGAGCGGGAGGCAGCCGCGTACGCCGCCGCCCACGGCCTGGTCCACGTGCCGCCGGCCAACCCCGCCGACGCCGACCTGAGCGACGTGCGGCCGGGGGAGGCGGTGCTGCTGCGCGGCCTCGGGCTCAACTTCTTCGACCACATGGCCCTGCTGACGCTCGGGCGCGGCGGCCGGTTCGAGCGGGGTGAGGCGGGCCGCCTCGTCTACCGGCCCTCCGGCCGCGAGCCCCGCCTGTACGCCGGATCGCGCCGGGGCATCCCGTACCAGTCCAGGGGCGAGAACGAGAAGGGCGTCGAGGGCAGGCACGAACCGCTGCTGCTCACGCCGGGCAGGATCGCGTCGCTGGCCGCGCGCTCGGCCGCCCGCGGCGGGCTCGACTTCCGCGCCGACCTGTGGCCGCTGATCGCCAAGGAGGTGGAGACCGTCTACTACGCCACCCTCCTCGCGCGGCGGGAGTGCGAGTGCGTCGCCGCCCGCTTCCGCGCCGCCTACCTCGCCCGCCCCTGGGGTGACTCCGGGGAGGCCCTGGTGCTCGACGCCTTCGGCATCGGGCCGGCGGTCCGGTGGGACTGGGAGAGCGTGGCCGAGCCGTACCGGGGGATCGGCTTCACCGGCCCGGACGACTGGCGCGCGTGGCTGACCGCCTATCTGCGCACCGACCTGGCACAGGCCCGCGCGGGCAACGTGAGCGGGCCGCTGAAGGCCGCCCTCGACGTGCTGCGCGACCTGCGCAACGAGGTCAGGCAGGTGGTCGACCACGGCGGGCTCACCGGGCGCTCGCACCGCGACGACCTCGACCGGTGGTACACGCCGCTCAACGCGTTCCTGTCCATCGGGCCGCCGGCCGAGCGGGTCGAGCAGATGATCGCGCTCGTCGAGGCGGGCGTGCTCACCGTCGTCGGTCCCGGCATGCGCGTCCACGCCCGCGACGGCGTCTTCGAGGCCGAGTCGGCCGCCGTGCCGGGGTCCGTCGTACGGGCCAGGGTGCTCGTCGAGGCGCGGCTGCCCGAGATCGACCTGCGGCGCACGGCCGACCCCCTGCTGCGCCACCTGCTCCGGACCGGCCAGTGCCGGGCGTACGTGATCGGCGGGCGGCGCGGCGAGGACGGCCACGAGACCGGTGGTCTTGCCGTCACCCGCCGGCCGTACCGGCTGCTGGACGCGGACGGGCGGGCCCACCCGCGCCGGTTCGCGTACGGTGTGCCGACCGAGGCGGTCCACTGGGTGACCGCGGCGGGGGTGCGGCCGGGGGTGAACTCCGTGATCCTGGGCGACTCCGACGCCATCGCCCGCAGCGTGCTGACGCTGACGCCGGCGCGGGCCCTCGCGGGTGGTCGCAGGGTCGCCCGTGTGGCCGCCGGACCGCGTACGGCTCTCGCCGCCTCCTGCGGCGCTACCCGGGCGGGTGTCCGGTGAACGACCTCGACGGTGACCTGGATGTGGGCCTGCTGTCCCCGGTCCGGGTGGGCACGGCGGCGGAGCGGGCGACCGGAGACGGCGCGTGGCTGCGCGCGATGCTCGACGCGGAGGCCGCCCTGGTGCGGGCGCAGGCCCGGCTGGGGGTGGTCCCCATGAGGGCCGCGGAGACGATCGGCAAGGTGGCGGAGGCGGGCGTACTCGACCTGACGGCCCTGGCGCTGCGCGCCCGCGAGGCGGCCAACCCCGTCGTGGCGCTGGTCGAGGACCTGACGGCCGCCGTGGCGGCGGTGGACCCGGACGCGGCCGAATACGTGCACCGCGGCTCGACGAGCCAGGACATCATGGACACGGCCGCCATGCTGGTGGCCGCCCGGACCCTCGACATGATCACCGCCGACCTGGACCGGGCCGCGGCCGCGCTCGCGGGGCTCGCGGCGGCGCACCGCGACACGCTGATGCCGGGCCGCACGCTGACCCAGCAGGCGGTGCCCACGACGTTCGGGCTGAAGGCGGCCGGGTGGCTGCACGCCGTACGCGAGGCGGCGGCGCGGCTGCGGCGGGTGCGCGCGGAACTGCCCGCCGAGCTCGGCGGCGCGGCCGGCACGCTGGCGGGCTACGTGGAGTACGCGCGGATCGCCGGGGTGCCCGACCCCGAGGCGTACCCGGAGCGGCTGATCGCGGCCTTCGCCGCCGAGGTGGGGCTGGCCGAGCCGGTGGTCCCCTGGCACGTCCTGCGGATCCCGGTCGCCGATCTCGCCGGGGCGCTGGCGCTCACCTCCGGGGTGCTCGGGAAGATCGCCGTCGACGTGCAGTCGCTGTCGCGGACCGAGGTGGCCGAGGTCGTGGAGCCGGCCGCCCCCGGCCGGGGCGTCTCGTCGGCCATGCCGCACAAGCGCAACCCGGTCCTCGCCACCCTCGTCCGGTCGGCGGCGATCCAGGTGCCCGCGCTCGCCGCGGCCCTCGGCCACTGCCTGCTCGCCGAGGACGAGCGTCCCGCGGGCGCCTGGCACGCGGAGTGGCAGCCGCTGCGCGAGTGCCTGCGGCTGGTCGGCGGCGCCGCCGCCGTGACGGCCGAGCTGGCCGGGGGACTGGTCGCGTTCCCCGAGCGCATGCGGGCCAACCTCGCGCTCACCGGCAGCCTGACCGTCACGGAACGGGCGGCCGCCGTGCTCGCGCCGGTCCTGGGGAAGACCGCGGCCAAGCGGCTGCTCGGGGAGGCGTCCGCGGTCGCCGCCGCGTCGGGACGCCCCGTGGCCGAGGTGCTGAGTGAGCTCACCGTCGTGCCCGAAGGGCTGGACCTGGCCGGGCTGTTCGATCCCGCCGGGTACACGGGGGCCGCCGGAGCGCTCGTCGACCGCGTTCTACGCTGCTGTCGAGACGATTGAGGAGGTCCCGTGACCGGTCACGCCCTTCCCTTCGGGCCGTCGAGCCCGATCATCCAGGCGCCCATGGCGGGCGGCGCGTCCACCCCGGCTCTGGCGGCGGCGGTGTCCGGGGCGGGCGGTCTCGGGTTCCTCGCGGCGGGCTACCGTACGGCGGAGGACGTGCGCCGGGAGATCGCGGCGGTGCGCGAGCGGACGGACCGGCCGTTCGGGGTGAACGTCTTCGTCCCCGACGCCGAGGCCGCGCGGCAGGGGTCCGGTGACGACGCGGCGGTGGCCCGGTATCGCGACGAGCTCGCCCCCGAGGCCGGGCGGTACGGCGTGACGCTGCCCGAGGCGCCTGCCCGGGACGACGACGAGTGGGACGCCAAGATCGACCTGCTGGTGGAGCAGCGGGTGCCGGTGGCCGGTTTCACCTTCGGCTGCCCGCCGCCCGAGGTGACGGCCCGCCTCCACGACGCCGGGAGCGTCGTCATGGTCATGGTGAACACCCCGTGGGAGGCGGTCGCGGCGGCCGAGGCCGGAGCCGACGCGGTGGTGGTGCAGGGCCCCGGCGCGGGCGGGCACCAGGCGGCCTTCCTCCCCCCGCCGCCCACCTGGAATGCGCCCGGCGACCTGCCGGAACTCGTGGCCCTCGTGCGGGAGGCGACCGGCGTGCCGCTCGTGGCCGCCGGAGGGATCATGGACGGTGCGGACGTCGCCGCCGTCCTCGCCGCGGGCGCGGTCGCCGCGCAGCTGGGCACCGCCTTCCTGCGCACCCCGGAGAGCGGGGCGCACCCCGTGCACAAGGCCGCCCTCGCCGATCCCCGGTTCACCCGCACCGCCTTCACCCGGGCCTTCTCCGGACGTACGGCGCGCGGCCTGGCCAACCGGTTCATGGCCGAGCACGAGGCGTCGGCGCCCGCGTGCTACCCCCAGGTGCACCACCTGACGAAGGGGCTGCGCCGCGCGGCGGCCGAGCACGGCGACCCCGAGGCGATGGCCCTGTGGTGCGGCGAGGGGTACCGCCGCTCCCGCGACCTCCCCGCCGCCGCCCTCGTCGAAGCCCTCATGAGGGAACTCGCGGCCGCCCGCGCCTGACCGCCCCCTGGATGTCCTTGTCCGTCAGCGGGGCACGACCTGCGTCCGCACGCCCGGTGTTGGTTCACAGCCTGGAAGAAGGGTGGGGACGACACGGCGGCGTAATGGGCGGGTAACCCGGAGATGCCACGGTGAAAGAGGTCGGCAGAGGGCACGGGTGCTTGTTTTCGCCTCTGAACTAAGATGACCGTGTCGACGGGGAGGTTGGTCATGGCGAGGCCTCAGCGCAGGACGGTGCGGGACATCCGCAGAGGCAACCGGGCCGTGTTGCTGCGCGCGCTCTACTTCTCCGGCCCGACCAGCCGCAACGACCTCACCGCGCGCACCGGCCTGAGCGCCGCCACGGTCAGCACGATGACCGCCGACCTGCTGGGCGAGAACATCGTGGTCGAGGCGGGCCAGGTGGAGTCGGACGGCGGCCGCCCCCGCGTGCTGCTGCGCGTCAATCCCGAGTACGGCTTCGCGGTGGGCGTCGACGTCGCCGAGACGCACGTCCGGGTGGGGTTGTTCGACCTGGAGATGACCGAGCGGGCCAAGGTGGACTACATGCTGCGCCCGGCCCGGCACGATCCCGAGCTGGTCGCCCGGCACATCCTTTCGGGCGTCGAGGTCGTGCTGTCCGACGCGGGCGTGTCCCCCGAGCAGGTGCTCGGCATCGGCGTGGGCGTCCCCGGCATCGTCGAGCCGGGGGCGGACGGCGTCATCCACGCCAAGACCTTCGGCTGGGGCGGCGTCCCGCTTGGAGCGCTCCTGCGCCGCGGCACCTCGCTCCCGCTGTACGTGGACAACGGCGCCAAGACGATGGGCCAGGCCGAGCTGTGGTTCGGCTCGGGCCGGGGCGCCTCGGACGCCGTCATCGTGCTGCTCGGCGTGGGGGTGGGCGCGACGATCGTGGCCGACGGCACCACGTTCCGCGGGGTCAGCAGCAGCGCCGGGGAGTGGGGGCACACGAAGATCGTGGCGAACGGGCGGCCCTGCCGCTGCGGCGGACGGGGCTGCCTGGAGGCCTACATCGGGATCGAGGCCATCCTCGACCGGGCCGGTGTCACCTCGGGGGGCGACTGGGAGGAGGACCTCGCCCGCGTGCTCGCGTCGAAGTCGCCGGTGGTGGAGGAGACCGTCACCTATCTCGGCGTCGGCCTGGCCAATCTCGTCAACCTGGTCAACCCCGAGAAGATCGTGATTGGCGGCTGGGTGGGGGTCCAGCTCGGCGAGAGCCTGCTGCCCGGCATCCGCCGCGCCACCGCGGCCAACTCGCTGGCCGAGCCGTACGCCGCGACGTCGATCGTCCTGGGCCGTCTCGGTCCCGACGCGGTCGCGCTGGGGGCCGCCACGCTCGTCCTGGAGGAGTTCCTCAACGCGCCCCAGGTGGCCAGGATCACCGCGGCCGGCTGACGCCTCGGCCGAAATTCCCTCGATCTTGCACCCCCCTGCGAAGGTGGGGACCGATTCGCGCCCGGGGGGTCGCACCCGCGGGCGTCTCCCGTCCGCGCGGCCGTATCGGGGAGGAGGCGGCCGTGGGGAACGACCCGCATCGGCGGGGCGCGAATCGGTCGGGGACCGGATTGGAGAGCGCTCTCCCGGAGAGTAGCACCCGGAAGTCCATTTCAGTCAAGACATATTTCGCGGTGTGAACTAAGCATTGACATAAGCGGGTGAAGGAGCGCACTCTCGGTCCGCTGGACCTCTCCCATCCCCCAACCCTCGCCCGAGGGGCTCCGCACCCAAGGAGACGTGCATGCCTCCATCCTCATGGCCTCATTCCCGGCCCCGGCGCCGGCGGGCCGGCCTGGTCGCCGCCGGGTTCGCCGCCCTGACGACCTTCGCGGCCGTGGCCGGCGTCGTCCCCTCCACCTACAGCGCCGCGGCGGCGGCCTGCGGCACGACCAACGTCGCGCAGGGCAAACCGGCGTCGGCCTCCTCGACGGAGAACGCCGCGTCGCCGGCGTCGGCGGCCTTCGACGGCAACACCGGCACCCGGTGGTCGAGCGCGTTCAGCGACCCGCAGTGGATCCAGGTCGACCTCGGCAGCTCGCAGCAGATCTGCAAGGTGGTGCTCAACTGGGAGGCCGCCCGCGCCCAGACCTTCAAGATCCAGGTTTCGGCCGACGGCTCCGCCTGGTCGGACGCCACCGCGACGGTGAACGGCGTGAGCGGGACTCAGTCACTCGACGTGTCGGCCACCGGCCGGTACGTCCGGATGTACGGCCTGACCCGGGCCACGGCGTACGGCTACTCGCTCTGGGAGTTCGCCGTCAACACCACGTCGGGCGGCGGGACCACGTGTGGCACCGCGAACGTCGCGCAGGGCAGGCCGGCGTCGGCCTCCTCAGCGGAGAACGCGGCGTCGCCGGCGTCGGCGGCCTTCGACGGCAACACCGGCACCCGGTGGTCGAGCGCGTTCAGCGACCCGCAGTGGATCCAGGTCGACCTCGGCAGCTCGCAGCAGATCTGCAAGGTGGTGCTCAACTGGGAGGCCGCCCGCGCCCAGACCTTCAAGATCCAGGTGTCGGCAGACGGCTCCGCCTGGTCGGACGCCACCGCGACGGTGAACGGCGTGAGCGGAACCCAGTCGCTCGACCTGACCGCGACCGGCCGGTACGTCCGGATGTACGGCCTGACCCGGGCCACGGCGTACGGCTACTCGCTCTGGGAGTTCGCCGTCAACACCACGGGCGGCGGTGACGACGGCCCCACCCTCCCGGGCGGCGGAGACCTCGGGCCGAACGTAAGGGTCTTCGACCCCTCCATGTCGAGCGCGAGCATCCAGAGCACGATCGACACCATCTTCAGGCAGCAGGAGTCGAACCAGTTCGGCAGCCAGCGGTACGCGCTGCTGTTCAAGCCGGGCACCTACAGCGGCCTCAACGCCCAGATCGGCTTCTACACCTCGATCGCCGGCCTCGGCCAGTCGCCGGACAACGTCACGATCAACGGTGACATCACCGTCGACGCCGGCTGGTTCAACGGCAACGCGACCCAGAACTTCTGGCGCTCGGCCGAGAACCTGGCCGTGGTCCCGGTCAACGGCACCGACCGGTGGGCCGTGGCCCAGGCCGCGCCGTTCCGGCGGATCCACGTGCGCGGCGGGCTGAACCTCGCCCCCAACGGGTACGGCTGGGCCAGCGGCGGCTACATCGCCGACAGCAAGATCGACGGCACGGTGGGCCCGTACTCGCAGCAGCAGTGGTTCACCCGCGACAGCACCATCGGCGGCTGGACCAACGGCGTCTGGAACATGGTGTTCTCCGGCGTCGTGGGCGCCCCGGCGCAGAGCTTCCCGAACCCGCCGTACACGACGCTCGCGACCAGCCCGGTCACCCGGGAGAAGCCCTACCTGTACGTGGACTCGGGCGGCGCGTACCGCGTCTTCGTCCCGTCGCTGCGGACGAACTCCAGCGGCGTGAGCTGGGCGAACGGCGCGACCCCCGGCACGTCGATCCCGCTCACGCAGTTCTACGTCGCCAAGCCGTCCGACAGCGCCGCCACGCTCAACCAGGCGCTGGGCCAGGGCCTCAACCTGCTGTTCACGCCGGGCGTCTACCACCTCAACCAGACGCTCAACGTGACCCGGCCCGACACGGTGGTCCTCGGGATCGGCTACGCCACGCTGATCCCGGACAACGGCGTCGTCGCGGTGAACGTCGCCGACGTCGACGGCGTGAAGATCGCCGGCCTGCTCCTCGACGCCGGCACGGTCAACTCGCCGGTGCTGATGCGCGTCGGCCCCGACAACGCCTCGGCGAGCCACGCCGCCAACCCCATTTCGATCCAGGACGTGTTCTTCCGGATCGGCGGAGCGGGTCCCGGCTCGGCCACCACCAGCCTGGTCGTGAACAGCGACAACACGATCATCGACCACATCTGGGCGTGGCGAGCCGACCACGGCGCGGGCGTCGGCTGGAACACCAACCCCGCCGACACCGGCTTGATCGTCAACGGCGACAACGTGACGGCGTACGGCCTGTTCGTCGAGCACTACAAGAAGTACGAGGTGATCTGGAACGGCCAGGGCGGCCGGACCATCTTCTTCCAGAACGAGCTGCCGTACGACCCCCCGAACCAGGCGTCCTGGATGAACGGCTCGACCCGGGGCTACGCCGCCTACAAGGTGGCCGACTCCGTCACCAGCCACGAGGCCTGGGGGATGGGCAGCTACTGCAACTTCAGCACCGATCCCTCGATCGTGGCCGAGCGCGGCTTCGAGGCCCCCAACAGGCCGGGCGTGAAGTTCCACGACCTGCTCACGGTGTCGCTGGGCGGCGTCGGCACGATCGCCCACGTCATCAACGACACGGGCGGCCCGGCCCAGGGCACGGCCACCGTCCCGGTCAACGTCGTCAGCTATCCCTGACGGCCCGCATCCCCTGAAAAGCCGGGCGCGGCGGGAGGCTCATCGCCTCCCGCCGCGCCCCGCGTTTCCGGAGAAGCCGCGCGTTCGCCGGGCTCACATCCGCAGGCCGGTGGGCTCGGGAGCGAGCGTGTGGATCCGCAGGGCGTGCCGTACGCGCATCTCGAGTTCGTCCAGCTCGGCTGGGGTGGGCGCGTCGATGAGGAACGTCACGGCGCGGTCGTCGGAGCTGTGCAGCGGACCGAGCTCCGCGCCGCGGTCCTTGAGCACGAGCACGGCCCGCAGCGTGGGCGGGTCGTCCGGGGCGCCGGGCGCGATCTCGGGCCACAGGCCGCCCTCGCCCACCCAGACCGGTGAGATCCCCGGCCAGTCCACCGTAACGTCGCCGAGCCGCCCGGGCTCGTGCTCCAGGTAGACCTGTCGCGCGTACCGGCGCGGCGCGGGGTAGGCCGCGGGCTCCCCGAGGGAGATGCGGACGATCTCGGGCTCCATCGGGGCGCCGGTCGCGAGCGAGTAGAGGATCGACAGGCCGTCGCCGGGGGTGCGCGCGGCGACCTCCATCAGGTACGGCCGGCCCGTGCCGTCCACCCGCCACTCGGCGTGCGCGATGCCGCATCCGAAGGCCAGCCGTTCGAGCATGCGCCGGTTGGCGTCGAGGATGACCCCGTCCACGCCGTCCAGCTCGTTCGGGACCGAGTGGGACAGCTCGACGAAGGTGCGGGCGCCCGACTCGGTCGTCTCCTTGCGGGTCACCGAGGCGAAGACGATCCGGCCGTCCTGGACGAGGCTCTCCACGGAGAACTCCTGGCCCGTCACCTTCTCCTCCACCAGCACCGTCTCGTGCGGCAGGTACGCGTCGAGCTGGGCGCGCAGCTCGGCCGGGTCGCCCACGGTCTCCACGCCCGAGCTGGAGTGGCGGCCGGTGGGCTTGACCACGGCGGGAAACGACACGCCGTCCGCGGGGAACGTGGCACGCGCGGCCGGCGGGACGACCGCCGAGGCCGGGCTGAACTCCGGCAGGTACCACCGCTGCAGATACTTGCTGCGGCAGGCGCGGGTGGCCCGCAGGCCGGGGGAGGGCAGCCCCAGGGCGTCGGCGAGCAGGCCGGTCGGCTCGACCAGCGTTTCGCCGACCGCGTAGACGCCCGCGATGTCGTAGCGGTCCCGCCAGGCGCGTACGCCGGAGATCACGCCGGCGGTGAACGAGTTCTCCGTGTTGACGTCGCCGTCGGTGAAGGCGATCTCCTCGATGACCGAGGCCGGGTGCGCGGGGTCGCGCATCTGGGCCATCGCCTGCTCCCGCCAGGACGCCGGGGTGACCACGAGGATCCGCAGCCCCCGGCGGGACAGTTCGCGCAGATATAGAGGGGCCCGGCAGATCACCAGGAATGATCCGGTAAGAACGAATGCCCGAGGTTTCACTTTCGCCACCGCCGTTTCTCTCACATGCTCACGCGACCGGAGGCTAGTTCCGTGGTTTCGGGCCGGTCAATAAAATTTCCCGATAATTCGGGACGAGTCGTTTCCCGATAGGGGTGAACCGGGGTCGCCGGCCACTCTTCCGCCGGACCGGGCCGGGGGCATCGAGAAGTCCGAGGTCACCTGGGATCGCCCGGCCGCGCTGTGGGGCCGTTAGGGGTTGTGAGAAATAGGCGCCAGATCGAATCCTGAATTAGCCCGACAGGGCCGGAACATCCCGTGCATCCCCGATTGGAGGGCTGTTCACATGGCTGGCAACGGCGCCGGAGAAGACGGTCTGGAGACGCTGCGGGCCTCGCTCGACCGTATCGACGCGTCGCTGCTCGACACGCTGCGCAGGCGTATCGAGTGCTGCGTCGAAATCGCGCATTTCAAACGCGAGCACGACGTCCCGATGATGCAGCCCCACCGCATCGGCATCGTGCAGCGGCGGGCCGCCTTGTACGCGCAGGACCACGGGATCGACCCCGACTTCCTGCGCCGGCTCTACGAACTCGTCATCGCGGAGACCTGCAGGGTCGAGGACCTGGTGATCGGCGATGTCGCCGCTCGGTGAGCGCGGCGCCGGCGGCTCACCCGGCTATTCCGACACGGCTTGGAGGAACCCCGGAATGAGAACGATCCTGATCGACAACTATGACTCGTTCACCTACAACCTCTACCAACTCCTGGGCGAGGTGAACGGGCAGCCCCCGGTGGTGGTGCGCAACGACGCCGACTGGTCGCAGGTGCCGATCCACGAGTTCGACAGCGTCGTGATCTCTCCCGGGCCCGGCCGGCCCGAGCGGGCCCGCGACTTCGGTGTCAGCGCGCGGGCCATCCGTGAGAGCGGGCTGCCCGTGCTCGGCGTCTGCCTCGGTCACCAGGGCATCTGCCATCTGTTCGGCGGGACCGTCACCCACGCCCCGCAGCCGATGCACGGCCGCGTCTCGCAGGTGCGCCACACCGGGGCCGACATCTTCGCGGGCCTGCCCTCGCCGTTCTCGGTCGTGCGCTACCACTCGCTGGCGGCCACCGACCTGCCGGACGAGCTGGAGGCCGTGGCCTGGACCGACGACGGCGTGGTCATGGGGGTCCGGCACCGCACCGAGCCCGTCTGGGGCGTGCAGTTCCACCCCGAGTCGATCAGCAGCGAGCACGGCCGCGAGCTGCTGGCGAACTTCCGCGACCTCGCGCTGGCCCATGGCCGGGCCAGACGGGAGGCCGCGGCGGCCGCCCGCTCGCCGTACCGGGTGCACGTGCGCAGGCTGCCGCTGCTGCCGGACGCGGAGACCGCCTACCGCGAGCTGTTCGCGGGCAAGGAGCACGGCTTCTGGCTCGACAGCAGCTCGGTGATCGAGGGGCTGTCGCGGTTCTCGTTCATGGGCGACGGCTCCGGGCCGCTCGCCGAGTACGTCACCTACCGGGTGGCGGAGGGCGCGGTCACCGTCAGGCGGTCCGGCGGGCCCGCGCAGCGCGTCGAGCAGCCGTTCTTCGAGTACCTGGACGAGCGGCTGCGCGAGCGCGCCGTGCCCGCGGGCGAGGGCCTGCCGTTCGACTTCAACCTCGGGTACGTCGGTTACCTGGGCTACGAGCTCAAGGCGGAGGCGGGCGGCCAGGCCGCGCACCAGGCCGAGGAGCCCGACGCGGCGCTGCTGTTCGCCGACCGGATGCTCGTGCTCGACGACGTGGAGGGCGTCAGCTACCTGCTCGCGCTCACGAAGGACGGGGGACCGGACGCCGGCGACGCGCTCGCCTGGCTGGACGAGACGGGCGCCCGGCTGTTCTCCCTGCCCAGGCGTGCGCCGTCCGAGCCGGCCGCCTTCGCCGGGGTCGGCATGACCGATCCGGCCATCGCGGACGCGGTGGAGCTGCGGCACGACAAGCAGGGCTACCTCAGCCGGATCGGCGACTGCCTGGAGGAGATCTACCACGGCGAGTCCTACGAGATCTGCCTGACCAACGCCGTCACCGTCCGCGCCGAGATCGACCCGCTGCGGACCTACAGCCACCTGCGGACGATCAGCCCGGTGCCGTACGGCGCGCTGCTCGACTTCCCCGACGTCGCGGTGCTGAGCGCCTCGCCCGAGCGGTTCATGACGATCGGCCCCGACCGGGTCGCCGAGTCCAAGCCGATCAAGGGCACCCGGCCGCGCGGCGCGACGCCCGAGGAGGACGAGGCGCTCCGCCACGACCTGCTCAGCCGCGAGAAGGACCGCGCGGAGAACCTCATGATCGTCGATCTGATCCGCAACGACCTCAACACGGTCTGCGAGGTCGGGTCGGTGCACGTGCCCCGGCTGTTCCACGTCGAGACGTACGCGCCGGTGCACCAGCTCGTCTCCACCATCCGCGGCACGCTGCGCCCGGAGGAGTCGGTGGTGAGCTGCGTGCGGGCCGCCTTCCCCGGCGGGTCGATGACCGGCGCGCCCAAGATCCGCACGATGGAGATCATCGATCGGCTGGAGGAGGGCCCGCGCGGCGCCTACTCCGGCGCGCTCGGCTGGTTCTCCCTGGGCGGGGCCGCCGACCTCAGCATCATCATCCGCACCCTCGTCGCCACCCGGGACCGGGTCAGCTTCGGCGTCGGCGGCGCGATCGTCGCCCTGTCGGACCCCGAGGAGGAGTTCGAGGAGACCGTCGTCAAGTCCCGCGCCATGATCACCGCGGTGCTGGCCACCGCGGCCCAGACCGTGGGGGCCTGACCATGACCCGCGGGGAGACGGACCTGCTGCGGCGCTGCGTCGTCGTGGGCGGCGCGGGCGCGGTGGGCGGCCTGTTCGCCGGGCACCTGCTGCGGTCCGGCGCCGAGGTGGTCGTCGTCGACCCCGCGCCCAGAACCGAGCAGTCCAGCGCCGAGCAGTCCAGCGCCGAGCAGTCCAGCGCCGGCCAGCCCAGCGCCGAGCAGCCCAGTGCCGGCCAGCCCAGTGCCGGCCAGCCCAGTGCCGGCCAGCCCGGTGCCGGGGGGCCGAGGTTCCGGCAAGGCGACATCACGGACATCGGGCCCGATCTCGCCGAGGAGATCGGGCGGGCCGACCTCGTCCTGCTCGCGGTGCCCGAGCCGGTGGCCCTGGCGGCGGTGAAGCAGGTCGCCGCCGCGATGCGGCCGGGCGCGCTGCTCGCCGACACGCTCTCGGTCAAGGGCCCGATCGCCGAGGCGATCCGGGCGCACGCCGGGGACGTCGAGGCGGCCGGTCTCAACCCGATGTTCGCTCCCTCGCTCGGCTTCGCCGGGCGGCCGGTCGCCGCCGTCGTGATCCACGACGGCCCCCGGACCCGGGCGCTGCTACGGCTGGTCGACAGCTGGGGCGGCCGTGCCGTACGGCTCGGCGCGGACGAGCACGACCGGCTGGCCGCGGCGACGCAGGCGCTCACCCACGCGGCGGTGCTGTCGTTCGGCTTCGCGCTGGCCCGCCTCGGCGTCGGCGTCGCCGAACTGGCCGCCGTCGCCCCGCCGCCGCACGCCACGCTGCTCGCGCTGCTTGCCCGGATCGCCTCGGGCACCCCGGAGGTCTACTGGGACGTCCAGTCGGCCAACCCGCAGGCCGCCGCCGCCCGCGCGGCGCTCGCGGAAGGCGTACGCACACTCGCCGGCCTCCTCGACGGCCCCGCGGACGGCCCGTCGGACGGGGAGGCGGAGTTCGCGGCGGCCCTGGGCGGGCTGCGCGATCTCCTCGGCCCCGATCTCGGCTTCTACCGCGACACCTGCGCCGAGATGTTCGGCGCACTGCGCCCATACCAGCCCAACCCCTCTACGAGCACGTCAAGCCCCGTCACGACTGACTGAAAGGTGAGACCGATGACCATCTCCCACGAGACCGTCCTCACGCCGGAGCAGCGCGCCAGGTTCGCCGCGGACCCGGACCTCGGCGGCGGCAACCTGCTGACGAAGGCCATCGAGGCGAACCCGCACCCGGAGCTGCCGTTCATCCACCTGGGCCGGCCGCTGACCAACACCCGGGGTGAGCAGCAGACCGAGTTCAGCCTGCTGGAGCTGGACGAGCTGGCCCAGAGCTGGTCGGTGTGGTACCTGCGCCAGGGCGTGCGGCCCCGCGACCGCGTGGCCATCTACCTGGAGGACTCCTTCGCCTACTCCCTGCACTTCTACGCGCTGGCCCAGATCGGCGCGGTGGCGGTGCTGGTCAACAGCAAGGCGTCGCGGTACATCGCCACCGAGCTGTGCCGCCAGACCAACCCGGTCGGCATGTACACCGACCTCGCCCACCTGGAGATCCTCGGCGAGGAGTTCCACCTGCTGCCCGGCCTGCGGTGGACGCAGGTGGCCGAGGAGCTGCCGGCGCCGCCGCACGCCGCGCTGCCGGAGGAGGCCCGCTTCCGCCACGTCGGCGAGGACCCGGTCTCGATCCTGCACTCCTCCGGCACCACCGGACGGCCCAAGCCGGTCATCCAGACCCACCGCTCGTGTGTGGCCGGGCCCCGCTTCCGCCTCGTGGACCACCACGAGCAGCCGGGCGCCGTGATGATGACCGCGCTGCCGCAGTCGCACCTCGGCTGCATCGCCTACACGACGTACGCCGTGCTGGGCGGCACGCCCCTCGTGCCCTGGTTCGACACCAGCGGCCCCGAGCTGGCCAAGGCCGTGGAGAAGTACCGCCCGACGACCGTCATGGCCTTCGGCCACGCGTACGCCGAGCTGGCGGGCGCGGACCTGCCGGCCGGGGCGATCGACTCGGTCAACGTCTGGATCTCCATCGGCGACGCGGTCCACGAGAAGCACATCAAGGGCATCCTGGCCATGCGCGACCCGTCGCTGCCGCCGGCCGCGTTCTTCGACCGCCTCGGCACCACCGAGCTGGGCTGGGGCGTGCTGCTGAAGGTCCGCACGCTGGCCGACGAGCGCAACGACCGGTGCGTGGGCAAGCCTGTCGGCGTCGCCGAGGTCGCCGTGCTGCGCAGGGACGGCACGGTCGCCGACGTCAACGAGGTCGGGCTGCTCGGCGCGAAGGGCCCGGCGATCACCGCCGGATACTGGAGCGACTCCGACACCACCTACCGCAGCAAGCTGTCGGGCTACTGGCTGACCGGCGACATGGCGTACCGCGACGAGGCGGGCAACTACTTCCAGGTCGACCGGGCGGTGGACGCCATCGAGACCCCGAGCGGCACCGGCTACTCGGTCTTCATGGAGGAGCTGCTGCTCAACGACCTGCCCGAGGTCCTCGACTGCGCCGTCGTGGCGGGCATCCACCGCGGCCGCACGGTCCCGGTGGCGGTCGTGACGTCCAGCGCCGCCAGGCCGGACGCGCAGCGGCTGCTCAACGAGGCGAACGAGAAGCTGAAGGCCGCCGGCCACCCCGAGCTGACCATGCTGGAGGTGGCGCGCAACGACGAGGACTTCCCGGTCGGCGTCACCGGCAAGGTCCTCAAGCGCCGGCTGCGGGAGAAGTACAGCTCGCTGTCCACCTACATCCGCGAGAACGGCGGCAAGACGCTCGGCACGATCCTCACCGACGTCTTCGTCTGATCTCCCCGCACCCGGCGCCCGATCCCGCGATCGGCACGCGATCCGCACACGATTCACACCTGATCCGCGCCGCCGGGCCGGAGGTTCCCCCCAAGGCCCGGCCCGGCGGCGTGCACGCGGAAGCGACCGCCGGCCCGACCCCCATGACAGACCCGACCACACGCTGTGGAGAGGATTCCCATGACTGACGCCGAGCTGTTGCTGGTGTTCGACTCGACGATCGATCCGTCCGGCTTCGCCGGGTGGGCCCGGCACTTCGACTCCACCGGAACCACCGCCAGGACCTACCGGCTGGGCGGGGCGGACGTGATAGTGGCCCAGGGGCCCGCCACGTTGCTGCCCGCCCCGGCCGACCTGCCCCGGCCGCGGCAGACCGTACGGGCGGGCGGCGGCTTCCGGCTCGGCCGGCGCGAGCTGTTCCCCTCGGGCACGGTCGTCTCCATCGGCCCCGCCGTGATCGGGGACGGGGACATCGCGGTCTTCGCCGGGCCCTGCGCGGTGGAGAACCCCGGACAGATGATGTCCACGGCCGCCGCCGTCGCCCGGCACGGCGCGGTCGGCCTGCGCGGCGGCGCGTTCAAGCCCCGCACCACGCCGTACTCCTTCCAGGGCCTCAAGTGGGCGGGCCTGGAGCTCCTGGCGAAGGCCAGGGAGGAGACCGGCCTGCCGATCCTCACCGAGGTCGTCGATCCCCGGCACGTCGACCGCATGGCCGAGGTGGTCGACGGCTTCCAGATCGGCACCCGCAACATGCAGAACTTCGAGCTGCTGATCGAGGTGGGCCGCAGCGGCATGCCGGTCGTGCTCAAGCGCGGCTTCGGCTGCACGGTCGACGAACTGCTCACCGCGGCCGAGTATCTCCTGGCCGAGGGCAACGACCAGGTCGTGCTGTGCGAGCGGGGGATCAGGACGTTCGAGGGGGCCACCCGCTTCACGCTCGACCTGTCGGCGGTGGCGCTGCTCAAGCGGCGCACCCATCTGCCGGTGATGGTCGACCCCAGTCACTCGCTCGGCATCCCCGAGCTCATCGAGCCGCTCACGCTGGCCGCCGTGGCCGCGGGCGCAGACGCCCTCCTGGTCGACGTGCACGTCCAGCCCGAGCAGGCGCTGTGCGACGGCAAGCAGGCGCTGCTGCCCGAGGACTTCGCCCGGCTGATGAACCGGCTGGAGATGCTGGCGCTCGGCGTCGGCCGCCGGATGGCCCCCGCCCCGGCCGCCGACTACTCCGAGATTCACGACGCCCTCACCCCCGACGTCGTCTAGTCCGACCCGGCTGCGTACGAGTGCCGGTCGAGGAGGTGGAGCGATGCGCGCGGCGACGAGCACGCGCCCGGCGGACGCCGCTGTCGGTGCCGTCGACACTCACTGCCCGTACTGCGCGTTGCAGTGCGGCATGACCCTCAGCCCGGCGGGCCGCGCCTCGGTCCGGGTGCGGCCCCGCGACCCGTCCGAGGGCGGCCTGTGCCAGAAGGGCTGGACCGCCGCGGCCCTGCTCGGCTCGCCGGCCCGGCTCACCACGCCGCTCGTCCGGGACGGCGGGACACTGCGCCCGGCGAGCTGGGACGAGGCCCTCGGCCTGGTGGCCCGCAGGATCAAGGAGATCGTCGCGGCACGGGGGCCGGACGCCGTGGCGGTCTTCGGCGGCGGCGGGCTCACCAACGAGAAGGCCTATCTGCTCGGCAAGTTCGCCCGGGTGGCGCTCGGCACCTCCCAGGTGGACTACAACGGGAGGTTCTGCATGTCGTCGGCGGCGGCCGCGGCGCACCGCGCCTTCGGGCTCGACCGGGGGCTGCCGTTCCCCCTGGCCGACCTGGACGGCGCGGACGCGGTGCTGCTCGCCGGGGCCAACCCGGCCGAGACGATGCCGCCGTTCCTGTCGCACCTGCGCCGCGCCGTGGACGCCGGCGGGCTGATCGTGGTCGATCCCCGGCGCACCCTCACGGCCGAGCGCGCCGCGCTGCACCTCGCGCCGGCCCCCGGCACCGACCTCGCGCTGGCGCTCGGCATCCTGCACGCCGCCGTGGCCGACGGGCACCTCGACCACGCGTACGTCGGCGACCGGACGACGGGGTTCGAGGAGGCCTGGCGGGTGGCCGCCGGCTGGTGGCCGGAGCGGGTGGAGCGGGTGACCGGCGTCGCCGCCGCCGACCAGCGCAGGGCCGCCGCGATCCTGGCCGGGGCCGCGAACGCGTACGTGCTGACCGGGCGCGGCGCGGAGCAGCACGCCACGGGTGTGGACACGGTCGGGGCCTGGATCAATCTGGCGCTCGCGCTGGGCCTGCCCGGCCGCCGGGGCTCGGGCTGGGGCTGCCTGACCGGCCAGGGCAACGGGCAGGGCGGGCGCGAGCACGGGCAGAAGACCGACCAGCTCCCCGGCTACCGGCGGATCGACGACCCGGCGGCCCGCGCGCACGTGGCGCGGGTGTGGGGGGTCGAGCCTTCCGCGCTGCCCGGCCCGGGACGGTCGGCGTTCGAGCTGCTCGACGCGCTCGGCACGCCGGACGGCCCGTCCGCGCTGCTGGTCTTCGGCAGCAACCCCGTGGTGTCGGCGCCGCACGCGGGCAGGGTGGCCGGCCGGCTGGCCGCGCTCGATCTCCTCGTGGTCGCCGACCTCGTGCTGTCGGAGACCGCCAGGGCCGCCGACGTGGTGCTGCCGATAACGCAGTGGGCCGAGGAGGACGGCACGATGACCAACCTCGAAGGGCGCGTGCTGCTGCGCCGCCGTGCGCTCGCCCCGCCGCCCGGGGTGCGCACCGACCTGGAGGTCCTGCAGGACCTCGCCGTACGGCTCGGGCAGCCGCCCGGGCGCTTCCCCGCCGATCCCGAGACGGTCTTCACCGAGCTGCGGGCGGCCTCGCAGGACGGCCCGGCCGACTACTCGGGCGTGACGTGGGACCGGCTGCGGACCGGGGAGCGGCTCCACTGGCCTGTCCCGACGGTGCCGGTCCCCCGGCAGCCCGGACACGAGGAGCAGGGACACGAGGAGCAGGGACACGAGGAGCAGGGACACGAGGAGCAGGGACACGAGGAGCAGGGACACGAGGAGCAGGGACGTCGGCAGCAGGGGCATAGGGGGACGCCGCGGCTGTTCCTGGAGCGGTTCGCCCATCCCGACGGGCGGGCCAGGTTCGCTTCCGTGGACCACAGAGGGCCGGCCGAACCACCGGACGAGGAGTTCCCGCTCTACGCCATCACCGGGCGCGTGCTCCAGCACTACCAGTCGGGCGCGCAGACCCGGCGCGTGGAGGAGCTCCGCGCGGCCGTGCCCGAGGCGTACGTCGAGGTGCACCCGGACACCGCGCGGCGGGCCGGGCTGCGGGACGGCGCGGCGGCGCAGGTCGTCGGCAGGCGCGGGCGGGTCCTCGCGAGGGTGCGCTGCGTGCCGTCGATGCGGCCCGACGTGGTCTTCCTGCCGTTCCACTTTCCGGGCGCCCAGCGCGCCAACCTCGTGACCAATCCGGCGCTCGATCCCGTCAGCCGCATGCCCGAATTCAAGGTCTGCGCCGTACGGCTGTCGCCGGCGGCGGAACGGGAGGCCGCGCGATGACCGGTGTCACCAGGGTCGTGATCGCCGGCTACGGCATGGCCGGCGCCCGGCTGGCGGAGGAGATCCGCCGCCGGGACCCGGCGGGGGAGCGCGTCGCGATCGTCGCGATCGGGGAGGAGCCGCACCCGCCGTACAACCGGGTCCTGCTGTCGAACGTGCTGGCGGGCGCGATGTCCGCCGAGTCGGTGCGGCTGCAGGAGGAGGACTGGGGCGCCGGGCACGGCGTCGAGGTCCGGCGGGGCCGGACGGTCGTGTCGATCGACCGCGCCGGGCGCTGCGTCGTGCTCGACGACGGCACACGGGTCGGTTACGACGTGCTCGTGCTGGCCACCGGCGCCCGCGCGTGGCTGCCGCCGGTGGAGGGCCTGCTCGGCGACGACGGCGGCCCGGCCCCCGGCGTGGCGACGTTCCGCACGCTGGACGACTGCGCCGCGATCACGGCCGGAGCGCGGGGCGGCGTGCGGGTGGCCGTGCTCGGCGGCGGCCTGCTCGGCCTGGAGGCGGCCAGGGGCCTGGCGGCGCGCGGCAACGCGGTCACCGTCGTCCACCACACCGGCCACCTCATGGAGCGCCAGCTCGACCACGGCGCGGGCCAGGTGCTCGCCCGGGTCCTCGGCGGTCTCGGCGTGCGGGTGCTGCTGAACTCGCGGGCGGCCCGCTACCTGCCGGGCGACGGGCTCAAGCTGGACGACGGCCGGCTGGTCGCCGCCGACCTCCTCGTCGTGGCGGCCGGGGTGCGCCCGCAGACCGAGCAGGCGTCCGCCGCCGGGCTCACCGTCGACGGCGGCGTGCTGGTCGACGACGACCTGCGCACGAGTGACCCGCTGATCCACGCGATCGGCGACTGCGCGCGGCATCCCGGCACGGTGGCCGGCCTGGTGCAGCCCGCCTGGGAGCAGGCCGCCGCGCTGGCCGCGCTGCTCACCGGCACGCGGTCGCCCTACCGCGGCACGAAGGTGGTCACCCGGCTCAAGGCGAGCGGGGTGGACCTGGCCGCGCTGGGCGACGTGCACGCCGCGCCGGACGACCCGCGCGCCGAGGTGCTGTGGCTGAGCGAACCGGCCCGGGGCCGCTACGCCAAGCTCGTCGTCCGCGACGAGCGGGTCGCGGGGGCCATCGCGATCGGCGTGCCCGACGCCGCCGCCGCGATCACGCAGTTCTACGACCGCGGCCTGCCCGTGCCGCCCGACCGGCTCGCGCTGCTGCTCGGCCGGGCCATGCCGTACGGCGAGGGCGCCGCCCCCGGCGAGGGGAACGCGGCGGCGCTGCCGGGGACGAGCGTGGTGTGCCGCTGCAACACGGTCAGCAAGGACGCCCTGGCCGCCGCGTGGCGGTCGGGGGCCCGTGACGTGACCGCGCTCGCCTCCGCCACCCGGGCCACCACGGGGTGCGGCACCTGCGCCGACGCGGTGTGCGGCATCGCCCGCTGGCTCGCCGAGTCCGAGAACGCCTGACCTCCGAAAACGCCTGCCCATCGAGAACGCCCGGCTCCGGCACCGAGAACGCCCGACCTCCGACAACGCCCGACCTTCGACAACGCCCGACTCCGAGAACAGCCTGACGAGGAGACGCACATGAGCGCGCGAACCAGGGCCGCCCGGCGCGGCCGCGGCTGGATCGAGCACTGGAACCCGGAGGACGAGGAGTTCTGGGAGACCACCGGACGCCGGGTGGCCCGGCGCAACCTGATCCTGTCGGTCTTCACCGAGCACCTGGGCTTCGCGATCTGGGTGCTGTGGTCGGTGGTGGTGCTGAGCCTGCCCGCCGCGGGGCTGCCGATGAGCGTGTCGGAGTCGTTCTGGCTCGTCTCCGCGCCCAACCTGGTGGGCGCGGCGATCCGGATCCCGTACACGTTCGCGGTGCCGCGCTTCGGCGGCCGGGTGTGGACGACGATCTCGGCGGTCCTGCTGCTGATCCCGTCCTCGCTGCTGGCGTTCGTCGTGCCGAGCGGCTGGCTGGCCGCGCAGGACCACGACACGAGGTTCTGGATCCTGCTCGCCTGCGCCGCCGTGGCCGGCGTCGGCGGCGGAAACTTCTCCTCCTCGATGGCGAACATCTCGTTCTTCTATCCCGAGCGGCGCAAGGGCTTCGCACTCGGCCTCAACGCGGCGGGCGGCAACCTCGGCGTCGCGGTCGTCCAGCTCCTGGTGCCGCTGGTGGTCGTCGCCGGGGTGCCGGTGGCGGCGTCGGGCACGCGGGTCCACCTCGCGTACGCCGGGCTGGTCTGGATGCCGTTCATCGTGGTGGCCGCGGTCTGCGCCTGGCTGTTCATGGACGGCCTCGCCGAGGCCAAGGCCGACCCCCGGTCGTACGCCGCGGCGCTGCGGCACGGGCAGACCTGGATCGTGTCGCTGCTCTACGTCGGCACGTTCGGCTCGTTCATCGGGTTCTCCTTCGCGCTGCCGCTGGTGATCAGGACGACGTTCCCGGAGTTCCTCGCCCAGCACCCGTTCGTGCGCGACTACCTCGCCGGGCTCGGCTTCGTCGGAGCGCTGGCGGGGTCGGTCGCCCGGCCGCTCGGGGGCCGGCTGTCCGACCGGTACGGCGGGGCCCGGGTCACGCTGGCCGTCTTCGCCGGGATGGTGGTGGCGACGGTGGCGGCGGCGGGCGGGGTGATCCGCCACGACTTCGGCCTGTTCTTCTGCGCCTACCTGGTCGTCTTCGCCTGCTCCGGCGTGGGCAACGGCTCGACGTACCGGATGATTCCGGTCATCTTCGGCGAGCTGGGGCGCAGGGAGGCGGCCGTACGCGGTCTCGACCCGGCGCTGACCGCGACGGACTACAAGCGCAGGGCCGCGGCCGTGATCGGCATCGCCGGGGCGATCGGCGCGTTCGGCGGGTTCCTGATCCAGCAGGTGTTCCGCCTGGCGAGCACCGAGGCGGCGAGCGCGATGAAGGGCGCGACCGGCGCCGCCGCGGCCCGCGTCGCCCAGGAGCACGCGGGCTGGTCGCTGCCCGCCCTGTGGATCTTCGTCGGTTCCTACGTGCTGCTCGCCGGGCTCACGTGGTGGACCTACCTGCGGCGCGGGCCGAGCCACGCGCCGAGCTTCGCCTACGCGCGGGTGTGAATTTTCGTAGCACTCCGGCGTAACCAAAGTTGTAGGCAGTGTGCCCCTTCCGTCATCCGGCCCGGTCATTAGGGTGCGCGGCCGTTGTGGCGGCCACGGGCGCGTGCCAGCGTGCTGGTCACAGGGCCCGCGAAACAGGCTTGTACGGGGATCTGGAGGGATTTCGATGGCACGTCGCATCCGTGTGAGCAAGCCGACCAGGAAGCCCCAGTCGAACTCGCCCGATCTCCGCACGCCGTCCGGCCGCGAGCTGCCCTACTGACCCCGACCGCCGCCACAGAAGAAAGGAGGATCCCGGATGAGCGACCTCGTCATGGTCATGCCCTACCGGGCGTTCGTCATCAAGGCCCGTGAGGAGGGGCACCGGATCTGCGCCATCTGGGATCCCACCCTGCAGACGCCGGACTACCTGGCCGGCATCGCCGACCTCGCCGACGCCCTCGTGCTCACCGACTTCGCCGACCCCGTCGCGTTCGACCGGTCCGTACGGCAGGCCGTGCGCGACTTCGGCGCCGACCTCGTCTACCACATCGGGGCCGAGGAGAGCATGCTCGCCACCTACCGCATCGCGGAGGACCTGGGCAAGGCGGTCAACCCGGCCAGGTCGGTCGAACTGCTCAACGACAAGCTCCAGCTGCGCCGGCTGCTCGCCGAGCACGACCTGTCCCCGGTGCGGTTCGCCCACGCGGCGCGCTGGCAGGACGTGCCCGGCCTGCTCGGCGGCTTCGAGCTGCCGGTGGTGGTCAAGCCGACCGAGCTGGCCGGCAGCCGGGGCGTGTACCTGCTGCGCGAGCCCGGCCAGGTCGCCGAATGGGGCGCGCTGCTCGACTCCTACGGCTACCGCGGCCCGGTCCTGGTCGAGGAGTATCTGCGCGGCCCCGAATACAGCGTGGAGTCGCTCAGCGACCACGGCCGCCACCAGATCGTGGGCGTCACCCGCAAGGTGCTCGGCCCGCCGCCGCTGTTCGTCGAGGCCGGGCACGTGCATCCCGCGCAGGCCGGGCCCGACACGGCGGCGATGGCCGAGCTGACGGCCGAGATGCTGCGGCTGACCGGATACCAGACCGGCCCGGCCCACACCGAGATCATCTGGACCGCCGCAGGCCCCCGGATCGTCGAGTCGCAGGCGCGGCTCGGCGGCGACCAGATCCCGCGCCTGGTGCAGCTCGCCACCGGGCTCGACATCGAGCGGGCCGTCTTCCGGATCCTCGGCGGCAGGCCGCCGGGCGCGGTGGAGCGCCGGGCGGTCGCCCACATCTCCTACTTCAGCCTGACCCCCGGCGAGGTCCGCGCCGTGGCGGGCGTGGAGGAGGCCCGGGCGCTCGACTTCGTGGACATGCTGGAGTTCCCCTTCCGGCCGGGCGACCGGATCCCGGAGACGGTCGACTGGCGCACCCGGCACGGCTTCGTCGTGGTGACCGGGGAGACCGAGGAGCAGGCCGTCGCCCGGGCGCGGCACGTCCACTCGCTCGTACGCGCCGAGGTGGCCGAGCCCGTCGCGGCCGGGGCGGGCGTGCCGTCGTGAACCTGTCCGCGCTCCATCCCAATCTGAGGATCCGCATCGCGGTCGGGTTCCTGCAGCGCCTGCTCGACTCGATGGTCATGTCGTTCATGGCCATCTACCTCGCCTTCGAGTACGGCGTGGCGATCGCGGGCGTGCTGGTCGTGACCGTCATGGTGCTCGGCGTCGTGGGCACGCTGGCGGGCGGGCACATGTCCGACACCCGCGGGCGGCGGCGCACGCTGCTGCTCGGCGAGACCGGCGTCTGCCTGACGTTCGCGCTGATGGCGGTCGCCGACTCGCCCGCCTGGCACAGCCCGGCGCTCGTCTACTGCGGCTACCTCGTCAACAAGTTCGCCGCGAGCTTCGCGATGCCGGCCAACGACGCGATGATCCTCGACGTCACGACCCCCGAGAGCCGCAAGCTCGTCTACACGATCAACTACTGGTCGATCAACCTCGCGCTGGCCTTCGGCGCGCTGCTCGGTGGTTTCCTCTACAACGGCCACTTCACGCTGCTGCTCGCCCTGGCCGCCGGGGGCACGGTCGCGATCGCCGCGGCCACGTACTTCCTGATCGCGGAGACCAAGCCGGAGCAGACCGAGGAGGAGACAGGCGCGGCGGCCCAGCCACGCGGCTCGATCCTGCGGGACTTCGCCTCCGGCTACCGGCTGGTGCTCCAGGACCGCGCCTTCGGCCGGTTGCTGGTGGCCGCCACGCTGTTCATGTCCATCGAGCTGCAGCTGATCAACTACATCGGCGTACGGCTGGCCAGGGACCTGCCGGAGCAGAACCTGCTGGCGATCGGGTCCTGGGCGGTCCGGGTGGACGGCGTCGAGATGCTCGGCATCCTCCGCGCGGAGAACACCGTGCTCGTCGTGGCGCTCGCGCTCGTCGCGCACCTGGTGCTGCGCCGGGTGCCCGACCGCGTCCGGATGTACGCCGGGGCCGGGCTGTTCACCGCGGGATACATGGTGCTGGCCGTCAGCGACACGGGCTGGGTCCTGCTCGTTGCCGCGCTGGTGCTCACCGTGGGCGAGCTCATGGACGTGCCGGTCAGGCAGGCACTGCTCGCCGACATGGTCCCGGCCGCGTCCCGCACCCGCTACATGGCGGTCTACAACCTCAACATCCGGGTGGCCCTGGTCGTCGCGTCACTGTGCATCACGATCGGCTCGGTCCTCCCGCCGTGGGGCATGGCCGCGCTGTACGGCGTGTTCGGCCTGGTCATCATCTGGCAGTACCGCGCGATCCTCACCCCCTCCGCCGCCCGCGCCGAACTCGCGCGGGTGTGATCCGGGAGAGCCCCGATGAACCTGACCAGACATGAGACCGGCGCCAGGCATGGGACCGGCGCGGTGCTGCGGGCCGCGGAGCTGGAGTATCGGCGCCACGGCGACTGCTTCGTGAGCGCGGTGACCGGCCCGCACGCCGGCGCGCGGCACGCCGCCGTCGACGCGGTCCGCATTCCCGCGGGCCGCCAGTGGTCACCGCCCGGCGCGGCGGCGGCCGAGCAGATCGCGGTCGTGCTGGCCGGCGCGGGCGTGGGCACCGTCGGCTACGAGATCAGCCGGATGCGCGCCGCCTCGGCGCTGTACTCGCCCGCCGGAAGCACGTACTCGCTGTCGGCCGGCGACCGGGAGATGACCGTCTACGTCTGGAGCGCCGTGCCGTCCGAGGACGGCCTGGCCGGCACTGTCCGGCCCGGCGCCGGTCCGGCCCGGTTCCGCTCGCTGTGGAACGGCGAGACCTGGCTGACCCCGCCTGCCGCGAACGTCCTGTTCCGGCCGGGGGCCGGCCGTGCGGGGCTCTGCCTGCGCTGCGGCATCATGCAGCCGGGGGAGACGCTCGGCGTCCGCCCGCACGAGGAGAACGAGGCGGCGTACTTCGTCTTCGAGGGAGAGGGACAGTTCTACCTGCACGACCGGTGGGTGGACCTGGGGCCGGGCGACGGCGTCTTCGCGCCGCCGGGCGTCCGGCACGGCGCCCGCAACCCCCACTCGGGCCACCTCGCCAGCCGCTTCGTCGTGTTCGGCGGTTCCGTGGCAGGAATTCCGTCATATCTGGCCGATGATTTGCCGGATTTGTAGCACGAACGGTCGTAGCGGTGGGGAAAAATAGGGGTGGAAAATCCGCCTCATGCAATCCGAGAGGTATCGGGTGCATCCTCGCGTTTCTCATACCTCCATTACTTCCAGCGGTGTCCACGTGAATGACGAAGCGATATCGAAGCCCTTCAAGCGGTCACGGCCACGCCGGTCGCGGGCGGCGTCATGCGGCGCGTGAGCCTCGGCGGGCAGGGCCTCGTCGCCGCGAACCTCGGTCTCGGCTGCACCGCGCTGACCGGCGTGTACGGCCCCGCCGACCCCGATGAGGCGATGCGGGTCGTCCGGCGCGCGCTCGACGGCGGCGTGTCGCTGATCGACCTGACCGACGGCGGCGGCGAGGCCGAGCGCCTGGTGGGCAAGGCCGTCGCCCACCGGCGGGACGAGGCGCTGATCGCGGCCGGCCCCGGTACGGGCCCGGGCGGCCGCGTCTGCCGCCCCGAGGACCTCGGCAGGGCCTGCGACGCCTCGCTGTCCCGCCTGGGCGTCGAGCGGATCGACCTGTTCGTGGTGGACGCCGGCGCCGGCGACGCGCCGATCGAGGAGACGATGGGAGCCGCCGGCCGTCTCCAGGACGCCGGGAAGATCGCGCACATCGGCGTCCGCGGGCTGGACGGAAAGCGGCTGCGGCGCGCGCACGCGGCGCGGCCCGTCGTCGCGGTCGCGGTGGAGTACTCCCTGTGGCGGCGCCGGGCGGAGCGCGATCTGCTGCCGGTGGCGCGCGAGCTGGGGATGGGCGTCATCGCCGGCAGGCCGCTCGGCCGGGGCTTCCTGACCGGCAGGATCACCTCGCCGGTCCAGCTCGCCACGGGAGACGTGCGCCGCCGCGACCCGCGCTTCTCACCCAAGAGCCTGGAGACCGAGCTGCTGCGGCTGCGCGACGCCCAGCGGGTGGCGGCCGACATGGACATCGGCATGGGCCGGCTGGCCATCGCCTGGCTGCTGGCGCAGGGCGACGACATCGTGCCGGTGCCGAGCACGCGCGACCTGGTCCACCTCGAGATGAACCTCACCGCGACCGGCATCCTGCTGCCCGAGCCGGTCAAGGCCCGCCTCGCCGGGACGTTTCCCCTGCACGACGACTGAGGATCCCCGGCGCACGCGGGTCAGGGGAACGAGCGCTGCCCCCGCGTGCCGGGGTTGGGGCGAGGCCGGGGCGCCGGCTGGTCGCGGCGCGGCGTGATGAGCGAGGCGGCCAGCGCCTTGTTGACCGCGTCGATCCGGGAGACGGCGCCGAGCTTGGTGAAGATGTTGTGCAGGTGCCGCTTGATCGTCGCCTCGGTGAGCGTGAGCCGGGTGGCGATCTGGTAGTTGCTCAGCGCCTGCGCTGCGAGCTCGAGGATCTCCCGCTCCCTGTCGGTCAGCACCACCTTCGACCCGCCCCCCTGCACCTGGGCGAACGAGTCGCGCGAGACGGCGAGCACGAGCCGGTCGGGCTCGGCCCTGACGCTCCTGACCGCCGAGACCAGCTCCTGGCGGTGCACGCTCTTGAGCAGGTAGCCGCGGATGCCCGCCGCCAGCAGGCGGCTGAGCAGCTGGGGGCCGTCGTACATGCTGAGGATGATGATGTGCGATTCGGGGGAGATCTGACGCATGCGGGCCACGGTCTGGGTGGCGTCGTCGCCGGGGATCTCGACGTCCAGGAGGACCACGTCGGGCCGCTCCCGCTCGACCAGGGCCACGGCCCCGCCGGAGTCGCCCGCCTCGCCGACGACCTCGAAGTCCTCCTGGGCCTCCAGGATCTCGCGCAGGCCCTCACGGAACAGCGCGTGGTCGTCGATGACGGCGATAGTGATCATATTGTCCCCGATCGGCTCATGCGGTGAGCCCTGAGAAGGGCACGTACAGTTCGACGTGCGTGCCGTGGCCCGGCCTGCTCGTGATGGTGGTCGTCCCGCCGATGATGGCGGCGCGCTCCTGCATCGACAGCAGGCCCACGCCGTCCGACCGGCCGCAGCCCTCCGCGAACCCCAGGCCGTCGTCGTCCACGGACGCGCGCAGCTCGTGGGGGGCGAAGTCGACCCGGATCAGCACCTTGCTGGGATTGCCGTGGCTGAGCGCGTTCCTGGCCGCCTCTCGCAGGATGAGGAAGGACTCGTCGCGGACGGTCGGCGAGGCCCACGTCTCGTCCCCGCTGACCCGCAGCCGGATGTCCACCTCGTCCATGTCCACGGTCTCGAGGTAGTACAGCAGTGCCTTCTCCAGGCTGTTCAGCGGCTCCTGCGGGTGCAGCTCGCTGGTGACCGCGCGCAGGTTCTGCATGGTCTCCAGGATGGCCTGCTGGGCGGTCTCCACCTTGGCGGTCGCCGTCGCTGGCTTGTTCGCCCGGTGCAGGTCGTACAGCTCGAGTTGCCGGTGGGCGACGCTGAGGCCGTGCCCGAGCCGGTCGTGCAGTTCGCGGGCGATCCGGCGGCGCTCCTCGACCTGGGCCTCGTGGACCTTGTCGAGGAGAAAACTCGAGTAGCTGGCCGAGGACTCCCTGATCCGTGTCGTGATGCTGCGCTCCAGCCCAAGCACGACCAGCGTGAGCAGCCGCATCGACTCGGCGTCGCCGGGCATGCGCTCCAGCAGGCAGGTCACGACCGCCTGGAACCACACCGACGCCGCGCGGAGCGACTCGTCCGGGTGGACCCCGCTCGCCGCCCTGGTCGCCCCCACCTCCCAGGCGATGATCTTGTGGGAGTCGCCGACCCTGATGCTGCCGGACCGCAGCGTCTCCGCGACGTCGTCGAGGATCTGCTCGGCGTTCGCCAGCGCCTGCCGCAGGGCGGTCGGGTCGCGGCTGATCGGGCTGTCCAGTGCCGCCAGGTTCCGTGCGTACGCTTCCAGAATCTCGGAGCGATGCGCTTCGAGGAAACCCTCGAAGTCCGGGACCTGCGGTCCCAGTTCTCCATCTCCCGCCAATGGACCCTCCGAGAGGAAGCGGACGAGTGCCTCCATCCTGGACTAAGCCGCACGCCCAGACAATAAGAATTGTGACACCAGCGGGAGAAGAACGGCCAAATGCACAGCGTATTGCGTCGTCATGAACGCCCGGTAGGGCAGGCGGCGGCGCACCCGGGACCCCCGGGAAAGCGGAGTAAGGGTGACGACGGCGAGCAGCGTGGCACCGCAGAGCATCGCGGCCGGGGCCATGCCGAGCGGCACCCGCAATAGCAGCGCGACCGTGCAGAAAGCGATCGCGACGGAGGCGGCGACGGCCGACAACAGCAGCCTGACCGGCCACTCTCCGTGGCTCACCGCGAACGAGGCGCGCCCGGCGGAGCGGTCGCCCGCGATGTCGGGCAGGTCCTTCGCCGGTGTGCCGACCAGGCCCATCCACAGCGAGGCCGCGACGGCGAACGCGGGCAGCGCGATCGCATCGCGCCCGGTGGGGCCGGTCCCGCAGGAGGTGTAACCCGCGCAGTAGGAGAGCAAACCGGCCACGCCGCCGACCACGACGGTGGCGCTCGACCACCTCTTCAGCGGGAAGGGCGGCGCCGAGTAGAGGTAGCCCAGCACGAGCACCGCCGTGACCAGCCAGATCATCGCTCCGCCCAGTAGCAGCGCGCCGAGCAGGGCGGCCGCGGCGGCGGTCCAGGCGATGATCAGGGCCAGGCCGGCGTCGAGGTCGCCGCGGGCGATCGGCCGGTGTGAGCCGTTGACGCGGTCCTCCCGCATGTCCGTCACCCCGTTGAAGAGGTAGACGAAGAAGATCGCGCACTGCCAGACCAGGGCCCCGGCCAGAAGGCGGAACGGATCGGCCGGGGCGAGGCCGGCGTCCAGCGCCGCTCCCGCGGCGAACCGCAGGAAGAAGATGGCGAGAACGGACGGGCGCGCCTCGGTCACGCACATTCCGAGGATTCGGAAAGGCGAAATCGAAATGGCCGGGAATACCGCTCTATTGATCGACATGATCCGGAGTATGTGTCCGATTCAGGGGGTCGTTAAGGGGGTCGCCCGGGAGGTTGTACCGGATCTACAACTTTCGATACCCCTACCGATCGTCCGGGTGATGCCGGCCGCACTCTAGTTGCTTCTCTCTTGCCCCTTGACCAGCGCGCTTGTAGCTTCGGCAACGTACCGGTCAGCGAATCACCAGGAATTTGGACGGCCTTCCGGAAGGAAGTAGGCGCGATTCGCGGACAGCTTTTCGGAGAAACGGTCGGTCGCGAATTCGGTGGCAAGGTCGCCGATGAGAAAGGAATTCCTCATGAGCAGCTCTCCTTCCCGTTACTCGGCCTTCACCCCCGTCCGCCTGGCGGACCGGCGGTGGCCGGACCGGACGATCGAGGCCGCACCGCGATGGCTGTCCACCGACCTGCGCGACGGCAATCAGTCACTGGTCAACCCGATGAGCCCGGAGCGCAAGCTCGCGATGTTCGACCTGCTCGTACGGATGGGCTACAAGGAGATCGAGGTCGGGTTCCCGGTGGCGAGCCAGGACGACCACGACTTCGTGCGCATGCTCATCGAGGAGGACCGGATCCCCGACGACGTGCGGATCTCGGTTCTGGTGCAGGCGCGGGACGAGCTGATCCGGCGGACCGTGGAGAGCCTGGCCGGCGCGCCCCGGGCCAACATCCACCTCTACAACGCGACCGCCCCGCTCTTCCGCCGGGTCGTCTTCGGCATGACCCGCGACGAGTGCCGGGACCTCGCCGTCGAGGGCACCCGGCTGATGATGAAGTACGCCGAGGCGACCCTGGGCGACTGCGACCTCGGGTTCCAGTACTCGCCCGAGCTGTTCAACGAGACCGAGCCCGAGTTCGCGCTGGAGGTCTGCGAGGCGGTCATGGACGTGTGGCAGCCGGAGGAGGGCCGGGAGATCATCCTCAACTTCCCGACCACGGTGGAGCGGTCGCTCCCGCACGTCTTCGCCGACCAGATCGAGTGGCTCGACCGCAACCTGTCCCACCGGGAGCACGTCTGCCTGTCGATCCACCCGCACAACGACCGCGGCACCGGCGTGGCCGCCTCCGAGATGGCGCTGCTGGCCGGCGCCCAGCGGATCGAGGGCTGCCTGTTCGGCAACGGCGAGCGGGCCGGCAACGTCTGCCTGGTCACGCTCGGCCTGAACATGTACACCCAGGGCGTCGACCCGGGCATCGACTTCTCCGACATCACCGAGATCCGCCGCACCGTCGAGTACTGCAACGAGATGCAGGTCAGCCCCCGCCACCCGTACGGCGGCGACCTCGTCTACACCGCCTTCTCCGGCTCCCACCAGGACGCCATCAAGAAGGGCTTCGACGCACTGGCCGTGGAGGCCGCCGAGGCGGACGTCAGCGTGGACGACCTGCCGTGGCGCATGCCGTACCTTCCGCTCGACCCCAAGGACGTCGGCCGCACGTACGAGGCGGTGGTGCGCATCAACAGCCAGTCGGGCAAGGGCGGCGTGGCCTACATCCTGAGCGCCTGGCACGGGCTGAACCCGCCCAAGGCCCTCCAGGCGGAGTTCGCCCGCGTCGTGCAGGCCCATGCGGACGGCTCCGGCGGGGAGATCACCCCGGGCGTGGTCCGCGACCTGTTCGACGAGGAGTACCTGTCGCGGACCGAGATCACCGTCCCGCTGGGGCTCGGCGGCCGGCCGTTGCAGACCACGTTGTACGTCGACGGCGCCCGCTTCGACGTCGCGGGTCCGCAGGCCGACGCCATCCGCACCCTCGGCGCCCGCCTGGCGGTCTGGAACGTGGACGTGCAGATGGTCCACCGCACCGGCGTCGAGGCCGCCGGCGGCGCGGGGGACCGGGAGGTGGCGGTCTACGCCGAGTGCGTGATCGACGGGCGGCAGGTCTGGGGCGTGGGCCTCGACCGCGACGTGGTCACCGCGTCGTTCGCGGCCGTCCGATCGGCGCTGGCCCGCTCGGGCGAAACGAGTGCGGACGGAACGCAGGAGCGAGCCGGCGGCGCCGTTTCCCCGCGAATGTCGCTGGTCGGCTGAACGACAGTCAACACACGATCTTTACTACAAGTCACGGCAATTGTGAATCCGGCCGCGCGGCCGCGTATCGAACGGAATTCGGGAGGCTCATTATGGCCCTGGTGGAGCGGGAAGAGGTGTTGGCCTCCCTTGAGGACATGCTGGCCGACGCCGTCACCGGCAGAGGAAAGATCGCGATCGTCGGAGGACCCGTCGCGACGGGGAAGACCGCACTGCTCAACACGCTCGTCGAGGACGCGCTGGAGCACGGCGCCCTGCCGCTGACCGCCACCTGCTCGCAGGCGGAGTCGGGACTGGCGCTGGCCGTGCTGTCGCAGATCCTGCACAACGCGCCGCTCACGCCCGAGGAGGAGGAGCGGACCCGCAACCTGCTGCACGAGGGCGCCCGCTGCGCCATGTCGGCCGACCCGCTGGCCGACTACGTCGACCAGGTGGACGCCCACATCGTGCACGCCCTGTGCATGGTGCTGCTCGAACTCGCCGAGCGGCATCCGCTGATGATCGTGGTGGACGACATCCAGTACGCCGACCGCGCCTCGCAGCTCTGCCTGGCCTACCTCGCCCGCAGGCTGCGCTTCGCCCACATTCTGGCGATCTTCAGCCAGTCGGAGGAGGCGTGGAACGCCCCGTCGCTGTTCCAGACCGAGCTGCTGCGCCAGCCGCACTGCCGCCGCCTGCCGCTGTCGGCCCTGTCCCGCGAGGGCGTCGAGATCATGGCGGCCGACGTCGTGGGCGACGAGGTCGCCCGGCGGTTCGCCGCGGACTGGCACGCGGTCAGCGGCGGCAACCCGCTGCTCGTGGGCGCGCTCATCGAGGACCACATCGCGGAGGCCGACGCCGCGACCGGCACCGCGGGCGCCCCGGCCGAGAGCGGACCGGCGGCGGAGGCGGACGAGGTCGCCACGGGCGACTCCTATCGCCAGGCGGTGCAGGCATGCCTGCACCGCGGGCACCCGCTCGCGGCCCGCGTCGCTCGGAGATCGGGAAGAGCGACGTGGACGGAAAGATTGTCTTAGAAGGCGTGTAGATATAGGTGGTCGCCGTCTCATTATA
>NZ_JBFAOO010000068.1:10756-35479 GCF_040675265.1 Microbispora sp. NPDC049633 | reverse complement strand
GACCGCGAGCCGGAAGGCGTCGCGCCTGCCGAGCCGGCGCTGGGTCATGCCACGGAGGAAGGCGGGGTCCTGCCTGTATGGGTGATTCATTGGGGTTTGGTGCTCCGGGTTCTGTTACCGCGGGGGTTCGGGGTGTTACCGCAGGGCGTAGGAGTGCCAGGGCTGCCAGGAGAGCCAGACCGAGTCGCCCCGCTCGGCGGTGATCGTGCTGTCGTTCGCGTTCTGCTCGAACACCGTGATCTCGGCGCCGTCGCCGAGCACCACGACGTAGCTGTTGGAGGTGCCGAGGTAGACGACCTCGGCCACGGTCCCCCGCACGACGCTGAGGTCGCCCTCGGGCTGGACCTTCGCAATCTTGATCTTCTCCGGCCGGACCGTGAGATCGACGGTCTGGCCCGCCGTGAGCGAGCCGTCCGCGGGGATGAGGATCCGGTCGCTCTGACCGAGGGCGAGCACGGCGGTGTCACCGCTGACCTGTCGCACCGTTCCGCTCAGCAGGTTGGAGGTGCCGATGAACCCGGCCACGAACTTGCTGGCGGGCCGCTCGTAGATCTCGCGAGGGTCGGCGAGCTGTTCCACGAGGCCGTCGTTCATGACCGCGATGCGGTCGCTCATCGTCAGCGCCTCGCTCTGGTCGTGCGTCACGTAGACGAACGTGATCCCGACCTCCCGCTGGATGCGCTTGAGCTCGATCTGCATGGCCTGGCGGAGCTTGAGGTCGAGCGCGCCGAGCGGCTCGTCGAGCAGGAGCGCGCGGGGCCGGTTGACCAGTGCGCGGGCGAGCGCGACGCGCTGCTGCTGGCCTCCCGACATCTCCTTCGGCCGGCGCTTCTCGCGACCGACCAGGTCCACGACCTCCAGGATCTCCCCGACGCGGCGCTTGATCTCCGCGTCGGGGACCTTCTTGCGCTTGAGCCCGAACGCGACGTTGTCCCAGACGTTCATGTGCGGGAACAGCGCGTAGGACTGGAACACCATGTTGATGTCACGCTTGTTCGGCGGGACGTTCGTGACGTCCTCCCCGTGGAGCCTGACGACCCCCTGGGTGGGGTCCTCGAACCCGGCGATCATTCGCATGCTGGTGGTCTTGCCGCAGCCTGAGGGGCCGAGGAGGGAGAAGAACTCCCCCTCCGCGATGGCGAGGCTCACGCCCTTGACCGCTCGTACGACCTCGCCGTGCGAGACGTACTCCTTCACCACGTTGTCGAGTTCGATGGCGGGCACGTCTCCTGATACGGGGGCAGCCGCGACGGCTGCCCCCGGGCCCGCCTGGATCTCTGTCATTCCAGGCTTATCCCTCTTTTTCGATAGGTGTCCGGCCGGAGCCGGTGGCACCTATTCGCCGATGTAGTGCATGACGTGCTTGACGCGGGTGTAGTCGTGGAGGCCGAAGACGGACAGGTCCTTGCCGTAGCCCGAGTGCTTGAAGCCGCCGTGCGGCATCTCGGACACGAACGGGATGTGGGTGTTGACCCAGACGATGCCGAAGTCGAGCCGCTTGGACATCCGCATCGCGCGGCCGTGGTCGGTGGTCCACACCGAGCTGGACAGGCCGTAGCGGACGCCGTTGGCCTTGGCCAGCGCGTCGGCCTCGTCGGTGAACGTCTGGACGGTCATGACGGGACCGAAGATCTCGTCCTGCACCATCTCGTCGTCCTGCTTCAGCCCGTCCACGACGGTCGGGGCGAAGAAGTAGCCCTTGTCGCCGACGCGGGTGCCGCCGGTGAGGACCTTCGCGTGCTCGGGGAGCCGCTCGAAGAAGCCCTCGACCCGGGCGAGCTGGTTGGCGTTGTTCAGCGGCCCGAAGTAGGCGTCCTCCTCGTCGAGACCGCCCAGCTTGGTGGCGGCGGCGGCCTCGGCCAGCGCCGCGGCGAACTCGTCGTGGATGCTCTCCTGCACGAGCACGCGGCAGGCGGCGGTGCAGTCCTGGCCGGCGTTGTAGAGGCCCGCCCCGGCGATCTCCTCGGCGACGGCCTTGATGTCCTTGACGTCCTCGAAGACCACGACCGGGGCCTTGCCGCCCAGCTCCAGGTGGACCCGCTTGAGGTCGTCGGCGGCGGTCCTGGCGACGGCCATGCCGGCCCCCACCGAGCCGGTGATCGCGACCATGTCGGCGTCGGCGTGCCCGACGACCAGGGCGCCGGTCTCCCGGTCGCCGGTGACCACGTTGAAGACACCGGCCGGCAGGACGTCACCGAGGATCTCGGCCAGCTTCAGCGTGGAGACCGGGGTGGTGTCGGACGGCTTGAGCACGATCGTGTTGCCGGCGGCGAGAGCGGGGGCGATCTTCCACACCGCCATCATCATCGGGTAGTTCCACGGCGTGACCTGGCCGATGACCCCGATCGGCTCGTGCCGGATCATCGAGGTGTGGTCGGCGAGGAACTCACCGGCGGTGGGGCCCTCCAGGGTGCGGGCCGCACCGGCGAAGAACCGGAAGTGGTCGGCGGCGACCGGGGTCTCGTCCTCGGCCATGCGGGCGCGGGGCTTGCCGGTGTTACGGCACTCGGCCTCGTTGATCTCGTCCGCGCGGGCCTCGATAGCGTCGGCGACCTTGAGCAGCAGCGCCGCGCGCTCGCCCGGCGTCGTCTGGCCCCACGTCTCGAATGCGGCCGTCGCGGCGGCGTAGGCGGCGTCGACGTCCTCCTGACCCGACACCGGCGCCTGGGCGTAGACCTCGCCCGTCGTAGGGTCTACGACGTCGGAGAAACGGCCGCTCGCGGCGTCGACGAACTTCCCGTTCACGAAGTTCTGGAGACGGGTGGTCACCGTTGACCTCCTGTTGAGGTGGCTGAGTTGTCGCGACTCTGGCAGAGCAAAGAGCCACAGACAAGGGATTTCGTCGCTAAGATACCAAATTGCTACGGAATCGCTTGACACGAGCGACTCAGCTGACAACATGTCGGATCACGATCGCAACATGTCAAGAACGGTGCTGTAACACCAGGTCGCTACGGCGGCCGAAGCCCGCCAAGAGAGGACACCCCCCGAGGATGACGACTCCCCCCAAGGCTCGCGCGGCTGCCGCTAAGGGTGGGCCGGTGGTGCTCGACGAGATCTCCAAGCAGATCATCGAGCAGCTTCAGATGGACGGGCGAAAGCCGTACGCCGCCATCGGCAAGGCGGTGGGGCTGTCGGAGGCGGCGGTGCGTCAGCGGGTGCAGCGCCTGCTCGACCTCGGCGTCATGCAGATCGTCGCCGTCACCGACCCGCTGACCCTGGGCTTCCCTCGTCAGGCCATGATCGGCATCAAGTGCGAGGGCGATCTCGAGCGGGTCGCCGACGAGCTGGCGCAGATCCCCGAGATCGACTACGTGGTGCTGACGGCCGGGTCGGTCGACATCATGGTCGAGGTGGTCTGCGAGGGCGACACCCACCTGCTGGAGATCCTCGGCAAGATCCGGGCGATCTCCAGCGTGCGGGCGACCGAGACGTTCGTCTACCTCAAGCTGCACAAGCAGACGTACTCGTGGGGGACGCACTGACGACGGCGCCCGGCACGGCCGTCATCACGGCGAGCAGGGGCACGTCCCGGTAGCCGAGCCGGACGTGGTCGCGCTCCACGCCGAGGGTGAAGTCCGGCGGCGCCGTCAGCACCCCCGCGAGATCGTCGGTGACCGCGGGCACCGTGGGCGTGTATCCGCAGCGCCGCAGGCGCCGCAGCCAGGTGGCGGTGGTCTCGTGCCGTTCGTAGCGGCCGCTGTCGTCCACCGCGCCCACGATGTCCAGGATCTCCCTGCCGAAGAAGCTCTTCATCGCGTCCTGCTCGGCGCGGGCGAGCGGCAGGCCGTCGATGGCCTCGAAGAGCGTGCCGAACATCCGCCAGGAGTTGACGAACCGCTCGGCCAAGCCCACCTGGTGATGGTCCGAGCCGGGCTCGCACAGCGCGACGGCCGCGGGTTCCAGGGCGCGCAGCCGCCGCAGGAAGACATCGCGCGCGTCGTGCCCGGGACGCGGGTTCAGCATGTGGTGCAGGGCGAAGGAGGCCACCGCGAGCAGCGGGCCGGGAGACTCCCCTATCAGTCTCCAGTCGGCGTCGTCGAGCGCCTCCGTGGCGCGCGGCACCGCGTGGAAGGTGACCTCGATCCCGTGCTCCGCGCCCGCGCGCAGCAGGTTGATCTCCGCGTCGGCCAGGGCGGGGGCGGCCGGGTCCACCCCGACGACCACCAGGTGGCGCAGCGGCAGGTTCCGTGCCGCCGCCTCCGCCAGCAGCGCGCTCTCCTGCCGGCCCTGCCCGATGCCGATCGACAGCAGGGTGGCGGTCGCGTGCTCGCCCAGATGGCCGAGCAGGTACGCGTTGGCGAGGCGTCCGGCGCGGACGAACGGAAGGTGCCGCGTGAGGAGGTAGAACAGGTCGATCTGCGGCCGCCGGTACCGGCGTAGGTAGAGATTGGCGCTCTCCTCCCCCTCCAACCGGCCGGACAGGCCCGCCAGGTAGTACATGGGCAGCATGTCCCGGGGGTCGGCGTCCGGGTCGATCCCGGCGCGCGCCTCCGCGAGCAGGGCCCGCGCATCGCGCTCCCGGCCGTCCTCGGCGGCCACCGCCGCCTCGAAGAGCAGCGCGCGTGCCCGCGCGCCGGCCGTTTCCGCCCGTGCCCCCACCGCTGTCTCGATCGCAGCGTTCACCCTGACCCCCGTACCGGTCTGTGTCGTATCCTCTGACGCCCCTCATCCTTCGGGACGGCCGCGCCGCTGCGGATCTCCAGTAAGCGGCGACTTCATCGGGGGCAGTGGACAGGCACTCAGCCGATCCTGGCGACGGCGCGTACGGGCGCGCCGTCGGCCCCGGTCAGGCGCAGCGGGAGCAGAGAGACCTCCACCCGGCGGCCGGCGGCCTGGGCCTCCAGCAGGGGCCCCAGATTGCGCAGGTTCTCGGCGATCACCGCGTGCGCCCCGCACAGGGCCCGGTGCGCCGGCAGGTCGGCCGGAGCCGGCGTCGGGTCGACGCTGAGGGCGTCGATGCCGACGGTACGCACCCCCGCGGCGACGATCAGGCGGGCGGTCTCCTCGGCCAGGTACGGGTGGGCGTGGTAGTCCGGCGTCCCCCAGTGCTCGTCCCAGCCGGTCGCGACGAGCAGGACGGTTCCCGGTCGCAGCCGTCCCGACACGGCCTCCAGCGTCCCGGGGGTGACCGGCGAGCGCGGCGGCAGGCCGCGGACGTCGAGGACGGCCGCGGGACCGAGGAACCGCTCCAGCGGCACGTCGTCCAGCGTCGGCAGCGTGTCGTCGATGTGGAACGGCGCGTCCACGTGGGTGCCGGACTGCGACCCGAGGTGCAGGCCGAGGACGTTGACGCCCTCGGCCGCCACGGTGAGGGCGGGCGCGATCTCGACCTCGGGGTCTCCGGGATAGACGGGCATGCCGCTCACGACGGGCACCGACAGGTCGACGATCACGGCTTCTCCCCTGGCGTCAGGCCTCCCGGGCGCGGGCGGGCCGATCAGATCGTAGGCCACGAGTAGAGATCGGTCCGCCGGTCGCGGTGGACGTCGTTGCGCGGGCCGGTGGCCTTGTTCCTGGCGTGGGCCAGGTCGCAGCCGGCGACCAGCACGGCCGGCCCGTCCCTGAGCACGGGGCCCGCCAGGGGGTATCCGTTCGGGCCGATCAGCGACGTCCCGCGCACCCAGTCCACGCCGCGCTCGGCCGCGCACCGGTCGGCCACGGCGACGAACATGCGGTTGGCCGCGGCGGCGATCTGGGCGTACGCGACCAGCACCGGGCGCTCCCCGGCGGGAACGGGCGAGGCGGGCCAGTTGGTGGAGACGGCGAGGAGGTCGGCCCCGGCGAGGCCCACGGACCGCACCCATTCGGGGAACTCCAGGTCGTAGCAGACCATCATCCCGATCCGGCCGACCGCCGTGTCCACGACGGGAGCCGGCGCGTCGCCGGGCGTGAACACGTCCTGCTCGTCGTGCCACAGATGGGCCTTGCGGTAGACGGCCCTGGTCCCGGTGGCGTCGACCATGACCTGGCTGTTGCGCAGGACGCCGTCGGCCAGCTCGCAGAATCCGCCCACGATCACCAGGTCGTGGGCCCGGGCCAGGCGGGTCCAGGCGGTGACGGTCGGGCCGTCGGCCGGCTCGGCGAGGCTCCCGGCCTCCTCGGCGCCCGAGAAGACGTAGCCGCTGTTGACGAGCTCGGGCAGCACCACCAGCCGGGCCCCGGCCTCGGCCGCCTCCACGATCGCCGCTTCGGCGGCGGCACGGTTCGCCTCCGGGTCGCCCACCCGCAGCGGGACCTGCGCGACCGCGACCCGCGTCACCGCCGCGCCATCGTCCGCCGTCGTCATGCGTTCCTCCAGATCATGGTTCGGCGCGCCCACCCTCCAATCAGGACAACTAGGGATATCACGGGAAATAGGCTGACCAGTGTGGACGGGCACAACACCGTGGAGGACCTGCTGCGCTCTCCCGCGTTGCAGCTTCGGGTACTGGCGGGCGAGCGCGGCCTCGGCAGGTCGGTCTCCTGGGCCCACGTGAGCGAGCTGGAGGACCCCACGCCCTGGCTGCTCGGGGCCGAGGTCATCATGACGACGGGCATCGGCGTCCCCCGCGCCGCCGCCGCCCAGCGGGCGTACCTGGAACGGCTCGACGACGCGGGGGTGGCGGCGCTCGCGGTCAGCGCGGGGCTGCACGTCCCCCCGCTGCGCCGGGCCTTCCTCGACACCGCCGAGGAGCGCGGGTTCCCCGTGCTGGAGGTGCCGCTGGCCGTGCCGTTCATCGCGATCGCCCAGGAGGTCGCGGCGGCGGTGCAGGAGGACGCCCGGCAGCGGCTGGGGGCCCAGCTGCAGGTGTTCGGCGCGCTGCGCTGGCTCGCGTCCGAGGGGCTGGACACGGCGGGGCTGTTCCGGCGGCTCGAGCGCCTGTCGGGCTACGAGATCTTCCTGAGCACGCCGCAGGGCCGCCCACTGCTGCCGGGCGTGCCGGCGCCCCCGCCGTCCGTACGGCTGCCCGCCTCGGCGGACGCGCCGCCGACGATCCCCGGCGGCTTCGCGCTCCCGGTGCCCGCGCCCGGCGGGCCGGCCGGGTTCCTGGTCGCCTTCGAGCGGGCGGGCGCCCGCCCGGCCGGGCTCGCCGTGGTCCAGCACATCGCGACCGTCGCCGCCCTGCGGGTGGCGATGGTGCGCAGCGAGCGCGAGACGCTGCGCCGCCAGGGGGCGGAGACGCTGGCCGAGCTGCTGCAGGACGTGCTCGACCCGGAGACCGCCCGGCGCAGGCTCGACCTGATGGGCCTGCCGCCGGACCGCGACGTCGTGCTGCTCGTGGTGCGCGACGCCGCCGACGACGCCGTGGTCCGGGCCCTCGCCGAACATCCGCACCTCATGCTCCGCCGCCATCGGGACCTGTACGTGCTGACGGCGGCGGCCGTCGCCACCGCCGAGCTGGAGGCGGTGCCCGGCATCGCGGCCGGCGTCAGCCGGCCCGTCGCGCCCGGGTCGTCGCTGCGCGTCGCTCAGCGGGAGGCCCTGTGGGCGGCCTCCCGCGCCGCCGAGGCGGGCCGGCCGCTGGTCGCCTACGGCGAGGACACCACGGGCCGGTGGCTGCCGGACGACGTGGGCGTGCTGGCCGCCCTGGTCGAGCACGTGCTCGGCGACGTCCTGCGGTACGACGCCGAACACGGGTCGGAGCTGATCACGTCGGTCCGCACGTGGATGGAGCGCGACCGCCGCGTCGACGACGCCGCGCGGGCCCTGCACGTGCATCCCAACACGCTGTCGTACCGGTTGCGCCGCTTCGGCGCGCTGACCGGGCGCGACCTGTCGGCGACCGGCGACTTCGCCGAGGTGTGGCTGGCCATCCGGGCGGCGGCCCAGCTCGGCGGGCTCTAGTCGATGCCCGGGCGGGTCACAGCTTCGGCTTGGCCGCCCGGTACAGCCACGCGTCGAACAGGTCGTCCAGGTCCCGGCCGGACAACCGCTCCGCCAGGGCGAGGAGGTCCTTCGTGGTGACCGTGGAGTGCCGGTTCTGTCTGGCCCACGTGCGCAGCAGCGTGAAGAACGTCTTGTCGCCTATCTCCTTGCGCAGCGCGTGCACGGTCATGGCGCCGCGCACGTAGATCGCGTTCCAGTCGAACATGCCGTCGTGGCCCGGGTCGCCGGTCTTGAGCTTCCAGAAGTCACTGCCGGCCCTGTGCTTGTAGTGCTCGGCGAAGGTCCGCTCGGCGGAGGGGCCGCCGTGCTGCTCCCGGTACAGCCACTCGGTGTACGACGCGAAGCCCTCGTTCAGCCAGATGTCCTTCCAGCTGCGCAGGCCGACGCTGTCGCCGAACCACTGGTGGGCCAGTTCGTGCACGATCACGAGCTCGTCCGACATGACCTTGTCGTACACCGGCCTGCCCTGCGTCTCCAGCGCGTAGTCGACGTCGAGCCGGTCGGCGATGCCGCCGGTGGAGGAGAACGGGTAGTCGCCGAAGAGCTTCGACTCCCACCTGATCGCCTTGGCCGTGGTGCTGTGCAGGTGCTTGAACTCCTTGGCCAGCGAGGGGTCGTACGCCGTGATGTTGGGCCTGCCCCCGACGGTGCCCCGGGTGACCGTGAACTTCCCGATCGCGACCATGGCGAGGTACGGCGCCATGGGGTGGCGCATCGTCCACTTCGAGGTCCGGTAGCCGTCACGCGGGCCGGCGACGCCGGAGTTGTCCGGCTCGCCGTTGGCCAGGACCGTCAGCCCCTCGGGCGCGGTGACCTCGAAGGTGAAGGTGGCCTTGTCACGCGGGTGGTCGTTGGCCGGAAACCAGCTGCGGGCGCCGTCCGGCTCGGCCAGCGCGACGGCTCCGTCCTCGGTGTCGATCCAGCCGGCGACGCCGAGCGCCCTGTTCTTGATCGCCTTCGGCCGGCCGGCGTAGGACACCTCGACCGTGAACTTCTTCCCCGCCGGCAGCCCGTGCCGGGGGGTGACGACGAGCTCCTGGCCCTTCCGGACGTACGACGCCCGCCGGCCGTTCACCTCGACCTCGCTGATCGCCGGCCCGGAGAAGTCGAGGTCGAACCGGGACAGGTTCTTGGTCGCCGTCGCCGTGATCGTCGTCGTGGCGCTGAGGCGGCGGGTCTCCGGGGTGAACCGCAGCCGGATCACGTAGTGGGCGACGTCGTAGCCGCCGTTGCCCGCGAGGGGGAAGTACGGGTCGCCGAGACCGGCCGAGCCGGGGGTGTAGGCGGCGGAGCCGGGGGTGTAGGCGGCGGAGCCGGTGCTCGCCCGGGCCGCCGGCACGGCCGCCAGAGGGATGACCGTCAGAGGCATGACCGCCGTGAGACCGGCGGCGAGGAGCCCCGGCCAGGGGGATGATCTGCGAAGCATGATCCCCATCGTGGGGTATAGCTCCACGAAAATTGGAATTTATGCGCTTTTAGGGGGGCAGATCGGGTCAGGGGCGGCGTTCCAGCACGCTCGCCATCTCGGCCAGGAAGCCGTCCACCTCGCGGATCGCGTAGCCGGGCCGGAACACGACGGTGGCGAACGTCGCCTTCCTGACCTGCTCCGCCGTCAGCGGCTCGGCCGTCGTCCCGCGTAGCGTCGCCACCACCCGGTCGAGGAACGCGTCGACCTCCTCCTCCCGGTAGCCCATCCCGAGCCGTCCGGGGTGGAAGGCGACGCGTTCGACCCGGACCGCCTGTGCCTCCAGCCAGGACGCCGTGCCCGGCTCCGGTGGTGGCGTGCCCGGCTTCCCGGCGGCGTTCGCGGGGGCGCTCGCTGGGGCGCTCGCTGGGGCCGTGTCCGACCCCGCGCGCGCCCCGTCCCCCGTACGGCGCGCCGTGGCCCGGGCGGCCGGCGCCGCGACGAGGGGCTGTGTCACGGCGGTCTCCAGGGCGGCGGGCCCCGTGGCGGCGCGTTCCGCGACGCCGGGCCCCGGGGTGGCGGGCTTCGTGGCCGCGGACCCTGTGGCGGCGGGCTCTGTGGCGGCGGGCTCTGCGGCGGCCGGGCTCGGGGTGGCGGGGTTCGTGGCCGCGGGCCGCGCCCGCGAATCGTCGCCCTGACCGGCCCTGGCCTCGACCGCCACGATGAACGCGTCGAGCGCGAAGTCCACCGCCGTCTCGTTGTAACCGCCGAGTTTGACGGCGAACCGCGCGTTCCTGATCTCGTCGGCCGTCACCGGCGGCCCGTCGGCCGGGCCGCGCCCGAGCGTCGACTCGATCCGGCGCACGAAGTCGTCGACCTGTTGGGGGTCATAGCCCAGGCGCACGGCCATGACGCGGGGAAAGCGGTTCACCAGACCTCCGGCCCATCGCTCATGCCCGACCATTTTGACGGGAGTCCCAACAGAAAGGCGAGACCCAAAGATCGCCCGATGTCGGTACGCCTGGAGGAACATCCCGATAAGCTCCAGAAACTATGCGGATCGCCAGTCTCTCCTTCCGGTACGGACGGCGAGCCCCGTGGGTCCTGCGGGACGCCGGTCTCGTCCTCGATCCGGAAGACGTGGTCGAGGTCACCGGGCCCAACGGCACCGGCAAGTCGACCCTGCTGCGGCTCGTCGCCGGGCTGCTCAGGCCCGTACGCGGAAGCGTCCAGGATCGTCCCCGCGTCGTCGGATACGCCCCCGAGCGGTTCCCCGCGGACCAGCCGTTCACCGTGGCGTCCTACCTGCGGCACATGGCGGCGGTCCGGAGGGTGAGCCCGGACGCGATCGGCCGGTGGAGCGAGCGGCTCGGCATGGACCACCTGCTCGGGCAGCGCCTGCCCGACCTGTCCAAGGGCAGCGCGCACAAAGTGGGCCTCGCGCAGGCGCTGCTCGCCGAACCGGGGTTGCTCGTGCTCGACGAACCCTTCGCCGGGCTCGACGCCGCCACCCGGGCCGAACTCCCCACGATCATCGGGGAGATCCGCGCGCGCGGCGGGATCGTGGTGGTGAGCGACCACCAGGGCGATCTGCGCGCCTTTCCCGGCCTGCGCCGCTGTGAGGTCCGCGACCGCGCCGTACGGGAACTCGAGCCGGTCGAGGAGACCGGCGAGCCGGCCCTGACCGTGCTGGAGGTGGCGGTGGCCGCGTCGCGGGCGGACGACCTGGCCCGGCGTCTGCGTGCCGAGGGCTGCACGGTCCATGTTTCGGGGCGCACCACGTCCCGCGTCGCCGGGGAGGCCGCCGGATGACATCCGTGATCGCGCTGGCGCGCTTCCGCGTCGCCGGCTACGTCGCCTCCCACCGGGCTCTGCAGCCTCTCATCGGGCTGCTGGCACTGCTGGCGATCCTCTACGCGACCGCCGTCCCCGCCGGTCAGGAGATCGCCGCCACCGCGGACTCGGCGGCCATGCTCGTACCGGTGCTCGCCTGGGCCGCGCGCGGCCTGCTCGACACCGAACCCGACGAGCAGCGCAGCGTCGCCCTGTCCGCGCTTGGGCCGAGAGAACTGGTGAGCGGACTGCTGGCGGCGTTCTCGTCGCTGCTCGTCCTGGCCGCGGTCGCCGAGGCCGCGCTGCTCACCCGCCTCGCCGCCTCTCCCACGCTCACCGTGCTCCTGGCCGGGGTGTGGCTGCACCTGCTGTCGGCGGTGGCGGGGCTCACACTCGGGGCGCTGACCAGCCGCCCGATCCTGCCCTCCCCCGCCGTCTCCACCATCGCCCTGATCCTCGGCTACCTGTCGATGCTGGTGATCAGCCTGGCCGGGGGCCGCTGGCTCACCGTGCCGGTCATGGGCTGGATGCGCGACGCCCACCACGGCGAACTGCAGGCGACCCTGCCTCTTCTCACGGTGCAGTCGCTGCTGTGGCCCGCGATCGGCCTGACGGCCTACGCGTGGCTGCGCCGGACCCGGCCCTGAACCGGGATCAGGGCTGGGGCGCGGCGGCGAGCTGCCCGCACGCCCCGTCGATCTCCCGTCCCCGGGTGTCCCGTACGGTGACGGCGACGCCGTGGGACTCCAGGCGGCGTACGAACGCCCGCTCGTCCTCGGGGCGGGAGGCGGTCCACTTGGAGCCGGGCGTGGGGTTGAGCGGGATCAGGTTGACGTGCACGAGCTTGTTCTTGAGCAGGCGGCCGAGCAGGTCGGCCCGCCACTCCTGGTCGTTGATGTCCTTGATCAGGGCGTACTCGATGGACACGCGCCGCTTGGTCCTGGCCGCGTAGTCCCACGCCGCGTCGAGCACCTCGGCGACCTTCCACCGCGTGTTGATGGGCACGAGCGTGTCCCTGAGCTCGTCGTCCGGCGCGTGCAGGGAGACGGCGAGCGTCACCGGCAGGCCCTCGTCGGCGAGCTTGCCGATCGCCGGCACCAGGCCGACCGTCGAGACCGTGACCCCGCGCGCCGAGATGCCGAGGCCCTCCGGCGCCGGGTCGACCAGGCGGCGTACGGCGCCGATGACGGCCTTGTAATTGGCCATCGGCTCGCCCATGCCCATGAAGACCACGTTGGTCACCCGTCCCGGCCCGCCCGGGACCTCGCCGCGCGCCAGCGCCCGGGCACCCGCGACGACCTGCTCGACGATCTCGGCGGTGGACATGTTGCGGGTGAGCCCGGCCTGGCCGGTCGCGCAGAACGGGCAGTTCATGCCGCACCCGGCCTGGGAGGAGACGCACATCGTGACGCGGTCGGGGTAGCGCATCAGGACCGACTCGACCAGCGAGCCGTCGAACAGCTTCCACAGCGTCTTGCGCGTCATGCCGCCGTCACAGGTGATCTCGCGTACGGACGTCAGCAGCGGCGGCATGAGCTGCTCGACCAGCCGCTCGCGCAGCGCGCCCGGCAGGTCGGTCATCTGCTCCGGAGAGCCGGTGAGCCGGGTGAAGTAGTGACGGGAGAGCTGGTCGGCGCGGAACGGCTTCTCCCCCAGCTCCGCCACCGCCGCCCTGCGTTCGGCCATGGTCAGGTCGGCCAGGTGGCGCTGCGGCTTTGCCCGGCGGGGCGCCACGAAGGTCAGCTGCCCGGTCTTCGGCTGCTCGCTCACGCAAAACCCTTTCCATCTCCCGCCGCCATGGTCTTAACGACTGGCGCACGCGGCTTTACATTCTGTCTGGCGGTCGAATCCCGGAGGCGTACGAGAGGTGAGGTGTGGACACCACTGTCGTGCTCACCAGCCCCAACCCCTACGGGAGCCGCACACTGACGATCGAAGCCGACCGGACCTCCTCCGTAGCTTACCTTCGCGACGCGAAGGGGATCGTCCACGGAGCGGTCTGGCTGGCCAACCACGTCCCCGCGCCCGCCGAGGCCGATCTCGCCCGGGCAGACGCCGGGCTGCCGCCGGTGATGCCCGAGGCGCACACCGCGCATCCCTCCGGCCGGCCGCCCCTCGACGCGGAGTCGCTGTCGGTGCTGTGGTTCGAGGAGGGCGACGGCGTCGCCCTGTACGAGAACGACACGCTCCTGGCGGTCATTCCGGCATGGGCCGACCTGGAGCGCGGCATGCCCGGATACGCGCGGGACGCCGTCGGGGAGTCGCCGTTCGCCTGGCCGCTCGGCGAGGCGCTGGAGGGCCTGTCCCCCCGGGTGGCCAAGGCCCGCGCGTACTGGCAGTGGCGGCAGGCGGAGGGCAGCTGGGCCACCTTCCAGCAGTTCGTGCTCGGCCACCTCGACAGCAGGCTCGGTCCGCCGGGCCGCTACTGGGACGTCGGCGGCGACCGCTTCCCCATGGTGGGGGTCAGCGAGCGGCCGCCCACGTTCACCCGGGACTACACGGTCCTGTCCACCGTGGGCATGAGCTGCCAGCGGATGCCCGCCGCGGAGATGTACGACACGGCGTGCCGGGTGGAACTCGCGCTGGCGACCAGGCAGGATCCGAGGGTCGCCGCACGGCTGTTCGCCTGGCTCGGGCAGTATCCATGGCGGTCGGTGACGTGGCTGGGGCACGGGCACACGGCCCGCTGGTTCCAGAACCCGGTCACGTTCCCCTTGGACGGCGGGCACCAGGGGGTTCTCATGCTGACGGACCCGCCCGGCCTGCCGGACATGTCGGGATTCGTCTTTGGCGGCGACGCCGTACGGTGGCTGTGGTTGCTCCCGCTCACCGAGTCCGAGCTGCGCCTCGTGGCCGATCACGGTCATCGGGCGATCAGCGAACGGCTGGCGCTGACCGGCCGGATCTGACCCGGGACCGGACTCGCCGACGCCGGCGTCAGGCCACCGGGACCAGGAGCGTGAGCAGCAGCCACACGGGGACGAGCGTGAACAGCAGCGAGTCGAGGCGGTCCATGGCCCCGCCGTGCCCCGGCAGCAGCGTGCCCATGTCCTTGATGCCGATGTCGCGCTTGATGACCGACTCGACCAGGTCGCCGAGCGTCGCGCACACCACTCCGGCCAGGCCGACGACGGCGCCTTCCCAGTACTCACCCTGCAACAGGAAGTGGACCAGTAACGCGCCGCCCACGACACAGGCGAGGGTGGACCCGGCGAAGCCCTCCCAGGTCTTCTTCGGGCTGATGAGCGGAGACATCCGGTGCTTGCCGAGGAAGATCCCGGCGAAGTAGCCGCCGATGTCGCTGCACACGGTGACCGCGACGAAGACGATCACACGATCCGGCCCGTCCTCGGGAGCCAGCAGCAGCGGCACGAAGCCCGCGAGCAGCGCCGGATAGACCGCGACGAACACCGCCGCGGTCGCGTCCCTGACGTAGCCTTCGGCTCCCTGGAACATGCGCCAGGTCAGCAGCACCATCACGGTCACGCCGAACGCGCCGACCAGGAAGGTCGTGCCACCCCAGTAGGGCCCGAGCACCATGGCCGCCATGCCGGCCAGCAGGGGCGGCAGCGGCACCCGGATGCCGAACCCGCCGAACGCCTTGACGATCTCGTGTATGCCGACGCCGACGGCCAGCAGGACCACGGCCAGGAAGGCGACCTTCACGGTGTAGAGCGAGCCGATGACCGCCGCGCCGAGCACGACGCCGACCCCCACCGCGGCCGGGAGATTGCGGCCCGTACGGCCCTTCTTGGGGGCGTCACCCTGCGGGGCCGCGGCACCGGTTCCCACCGGGTCCGCGGGACCGCCCGGTGTTGATGCCGGGGTGGCTGCCGTGCCCGGGCCGGAACCGGCGGCCCCGCTCTGCGCGCCGCCGCGGTCCGCGCCGGCACCGGCGAGGCCGTTCGACGCGGAAGCCTGCCCGGCGCCCGGACCGGCGCCGGTGCGACCGCCCGTCTCGGGACCGTGTCCGGCGCCGGAGGGGCCCGCCGGGCCCTCCGCCGGGTTCCGGTCGCCGGCGGCAGCAGTTCCGTCCACAGCGTCCCACTCTCTATATACGCGTGATCCTTGTGCCGCCCGCTGTCACGGTGCGGCACAAGGATCACGGTCAAGCCCTACGGGCCCGGATGCCGGGCCGCGTCGTCAGACCTCGAGCAGCTCGGCTTCCTTGTGCTTCAGCAACTCGTCGATCTTCGCGACGTGCTTCTGGGTGAGGTCGTCGAGCTCCTTGACCGCGCGATGGACCTCGTCCTCGCCCGCCTCGCCGTCCTTGACGAGCTTGTCGAGGATCTCCTTGGCGTGCCGGCGGATGTTCCGCACCGACACCCGGCCGTGCTCCGCCTTGTTGCGGGCGACCTTGATGTACTCCTTGCGGCGCTCCTCCGACAACTCGGGGAACACCACGCGGATCACGGTGCCGTCGTTGCTGGGGTTGACGCCGAGGTCGCTGTCGCGGATGGCCCTCTCGACCGCGTTCAGCGAGCCCTTGTCGTACGGCTGCACGAGCACCATGCGCGCCTCGGGGACGTGGAACGACGCGAGCTGCTGGATCGGCGTCGGCGACCCGTAGTAGTCAACGGTGATTTTGTTGAACATCGAGGGCGTGACGCGGCCGGTGCGGATGCTCGCGAAGTCGTCCTTGGCGACCGTCACCGCCTTGTCCATCTTCTCCTCGGCCTCGAGGAGGGTATCGTCGATCACTGCGGCTCCCTACTTCCCTGCCGGACTCACCAGCGTGCCGATCTTCTCACCACGGACCGCCCGGAGGATGTTGCCCTCGCCCATGAGGTCGAAGACCACGATGGGCAGGCCGTTGTCCATGCACAGGCTGATCGCGGTGGCGTCCATGACCCCGAGACCCCGCGTCAGCACCTCACCGTACTCAAGCTGGTCGAACCGGACCGCGTCGGGGTTCTTGCGCGGGTCCGAGTCGTACACGCCGTCGACCTGGGTGCCTTTGAGCAACGCCTCGGCGCCGATCTCCAGCGCGCGCTGCGCGGCGCAGGTGTCGGTCGAGAAGAACGGCGAGCCGAGGCCCGCGCCGAAGATCACCACGCGCCCCTTCTCCAGGTGGCGGATCGCGCGGCGCGGCAGGAACGGCTCGGCGACCTGCTGCATCGTGATCGCGGTCTGTACGCGGGTGTCGATGCCGCGCTTCTCCAGGAAGTCCTGCAGGGCGAGGCAGTTGATGACGGTCCCGAGCATGCCCATGTAGTCGGCCCGGGCGCGGTCCATGCCGCCCTGCGACAGCGCCGCGCCGCGGAACATGTTGCCGCCGCCGACGACGACCGCCACCTGCACGCCCTCACGGACCGCCTCGGCGACCGAGTCCGCCAGCTGGGCGACGACACGCGGGTCGATGCCGAGCGACTCGCCGCCCGCGAACGCCTCGCCCGACAGCTTCAGCATCACCCGCTTCCAGCGCAGCGGCCCGTCGTACGACGAAGCCGCCGGCGTGGCGGGTCTGGTGTTCTCCTGCACGGCGGCGGCCTCCTCGGTAGTCAGCGCGGGTCGAAAAGCTCCTGGCTGTAAGCCTAAGCCTGGCCGACCTTGTAACGGGTGAAGGCCAGGACCTTGACGCCGGCCTCCTCCGCGACCTTCTTGATCGTCTTCTTGTTGTCCTTCACGAACGCCTGCTCGAGCAGGGTGAAGTCCTTGTACCAGCCGTTGACCCGGCCGTCGACGATCTTCGGGATGGCGGCCTCGGGCTTGCCCTCCTCGCGGGTCATCTGCTCGAACAGCGACCGCTCCTTCTCGACGACCTCGGCGGGCACCTCGGCGGGGCTCAGGTACTTCGGCGCCATGGCGGCGGTGTGCTGAGCGATGTCCTTGGCGATCTCGGCGTTCGGCGTGTCGAGCTGCACGAGCACGCCCACGGCCGGCGGGAGCTGCGGGTCGGTCTTGTGCATGTAGGAGGTGATGAAGCCACCCTCGAGCACCGAGAACCGGCGAATCTCGATCTTCTCGCCGAGCGCCGCGTTGGCCTCGTCGAGCAGCTCCTTGACGGTCTTGCCGTTCAGCTGGGACTCGAGCAGGGTCGGCACGTCGCCGGGCTTGGTCGCGACGATGTGCGCGACGATCTCGGCCGCGAGCTCCTGGAAGCGCTCGTTCTTGGCGACGAAGTCGGTCTCGCAGTTGAGCTCCAGCAGCGCCGCGAGGGAGTCGCCCTCGTGCTTGACGGCGACCAGGCCGTTCGACGCGGTGCGGGCCTCGCGCTTGCCGACGTCCTTGGCGCCCTTCAGGCGCAGGATGTCAACGGCCTTGTCGAAGTCGCCCTCGGACTCCTCGAGCGCCTTCTTGCAGTCCATCATGCCGGCGGCGGTCAGCTCACGAAGGCGCTTGACGTCGGCCATGTTTACGGAAGCCATTGTCCAATTTCCTCTTCGGGACCCGGATGAATCGTCTGGGGGGTGGGCGCCCGTGCCGAGCGCCCACCCGGTGAAGCCCTCAGTGCGGAGGGCGTGTCCCCACCGCACCGGTACCAGGTCGCTGCCTGGGAGATCCCCGCCCGTCGCGGCCGGCCAGAGGCGCCGCGCCCGACGGGGACCCGTGGTCGTTCCTCAGGCCTGCTCGTCCTGCGCGGGCTGCTCGGCGGCCGGAGCCTCGGCGGCCTCGGCAGCCGGAGCCTCAGCGGCCGGAGCCTCAGCGGTCTCGGCAGCGGGAGCCTCGGCGGCCGGAGCGGCCTCGCCGCCCTCGAGGAGCTCGCGCTCCCACTCGGCCAGCGGCTCGGCGGCGGCGACGCCCGCGGGCTTCTCGTCACCGCGGCCGGCGCCCGCACGGGTCATGAGACCGTCGGCGACGGCGTCGGCGATCACGCGAGTGAGGAGGCTGACGGCGCGGATCGCGTCGTCGTTGCCCGGGATCGGGTAGTCGACCTCGTCCGGGTCGCAGTTGGTGTCCAGGATCGCGACAACCGGGATGCCGAGCTTCTTGGCCTCGTTGATCGCGATGTGCTCCTTCTTGGTGTCCACGACCCAGACCGCGCTCGGGACGCGGGCCATGTCACGGATACCGCCGAGGGTGCGCTCCAGCTTCTCCTTCTCGCGGCGGCGCATCAGGAGCTCCTTCTTGGTGAGCCCGGAGCCGGCCACGTTGTCGAAGTCGAGCTCCTCGAGCTCCTTCAGCCGCTGAAGCCTCTTGTGCACGGTGGAGAAGTTGGTGAGCATGCCGCCCAGCCAGCGCTGGTTCACGTACGGCATGCCGACGCGCGACGCCTGCTCGACGATCGACTCCTGCGCCTGCTTCTTCGTGCCGATGAACATGATGGTGCCGCCGTGCGCGACGGTCTCCTTCACGAAGTCGTAGGCACGGTCGATGAACGACAGCGACTTCTGCAGGTCGATGATGTAAATGCCGTTGCGCTCGGTGAAGATGAAGCGCTTCATCTTCGGGTTCCACCGACGGGTCTGGTGGCCGAAGTGAACGCCGCTCTCCAGCAGCTGTCGCATGGTGACGACAGGGGCCATGGTGATGGTCCTCCATGGTCGTGTGCCCTTGGGCACGGTCTCGGTTGGTCACGCGGGCGTCTTGCCCGCGCCCTGACGCCCCGGGCCGCTTTCACCGGACGCGGTCCGGACCGAGAAGGCGGCTCGTGAGTGGGCGTGCGAATTCGGCCCGCCTAGCAGGCCGTCGAACAGTCTACCCGGATCCGCTCCTTCAGTTGACCCTTGCCGGATCGGCACCGTGTACCGTCACCACGCGCCTCGACGGTCACGCGGCTGCCTAGCGAATCGCGAGTCGCCGTCCGGGCCGCTCGCGCACCATCCGGGCCCCTTGAGGAGGCCGGGAGTCAGAAGGCGGGCGATCGGGAGGCCGACGATCGGGAGCGGAGATCAGGAACGGGAGGCGGGGACGAAAGACGGGAGCGGGGGCAGGAGATTGCGCTTCACGAGACCGGCCCCCATGAGGCGGGGTGCTCCCCCTGCCCGGGTGGCGGACTCGTCCAGTGGGGCCGCGCACCGTCCACGGCGCCGGGTGGCCTCACATAGGTGAGCGTGCCGAAGGGGCTGTCCATCGTCGCCAGCAGATCGTCCACCAGGGGCTGGCGCGCCTGTTCCGCGTCGACCCTGCCGAGCTCGTCGAGCCACGCCGCGGTCCTCGCCAGCGATACCTCGACGTGCCAGGAACCGCCCTCGGCCGCCCGCCTGAGCAGCGCCGCGACCGCGCCGAACGCGGCCAGGTAACCGGTGCCGTGGTCGAGTGCCTGCGCGGGTAGCGGGCTGGGCAGCAGGCCGTCGCCGTTCTCGTGGGCGATCCCGCACGCCATCTGGACGAGGCTGTCGAATCCTCTCCTCGATGCCCACGGCCCGCACCCGCCGTACGCGGAGATGTCGACGCAGACGATGCCGGGCCGCAGGGCCGCGAGGTCCTCCGGCCCGAAGCCCCTGGCCCGCAGGGCCCCTGGCCGGTATGCCTGGACGATAACGTCGGCCTGGCGGACCAGCTCGCGCAGCGTGTCCGCCTCCGACCGCAGATCGATGTGGCAGGACCGCTTACCGAACGCCGTCTCCACCACGAGCCCCGGCACCTCCGGAAGGTGCGCCGCGCCCACACGCAGCACGTCCGCGCCGTAGGCCGCGAGCGCCCGCGCGGCCACCGGCCCGGCGATCACGCGGGTCAGGTCGAGCACCCGTAGGCCGCTCAGGGGCCGATACGGCCCGGGCGGAAGGCCGGTGGCGGGGTCCGCGGGCATCTCCCCGCCCCATACGCGGCCCCCCGAGGGGGGCTCGGTTCGGCTATGGCCGGTCTCGTCACGGAAGGTTCCGTCGCGGCCGGTCCCGCCGACCCCGGTGCCTCTGTGGCCGGTTCCGTCGCGGTCGGTTCCGTCGTCGGTTCCGCCGCGGCCGGTCTCGCTGCGATCCATCTCGCCGCAGCGGGTTCCGTCGCCGGTGCCGCCGTGATCGGTCTCGCTGCCGCCGGTGCCGCCTCCGCGCGACTGGCCGCCCTTCTCCCCGCCGGGCAGCCGGGTGACGCCGACGATAGGAAGGCCGGCCAGCGCCCGTGCCTGCGGATGCGCGAGCCACTCCGCCCTGCTCCGCATCGCCGCCGCGCAGCCGCCCGCGCGAATCACGGCTTCCTCGATGTCGACCGCCGCACGGCCGGCACACGCCCTCGCGACGTCCTCCTTGCCCGAGCCCGGGGGCAGCCCGAGCGCGCGTACGGCGGCGTCGCGGTGATGGTCGAAGTTGCAGTGGAGCCGCACCCAGCCGTCCGATGCGCGGTAGTCCCCCGACAGCGCGGCCCAGACGTCCATGCCCTTCCCGTCGGCGCGGAAATGCCGCTCGCTCTGGAAGGCCACGGCGGCGTGACGGACATCGATGGTCACGTCCGGGTCGCTGTGCTTACTGGGAAGGGTTTCCCGGCCACCGGGCTGTCCCTCGCCCCTGCCCTCGGTCCGCGCTGTAGTTCGCGCTGTAGTTCGCGCGGCATAAGCGGCGACGGCGGCGGTCAGGGCACCGGCCGAGGCCGCGGCCATCGTGCCGATGGGAAACACGGACGGCAGCACGGGATCCCCTCCGGTGACCCGGACCTCGGGCAGGGCGATCCCGACGCTCGCACCCAGTTCCCTGATCAGTTTCGCGGTCATTGCCGTCTCCTCGCTTCCGATGCCCGGCGGCATGCTCCGTGAGGGGCGGAGCGCCACCCGCCTCAGGGGGACCCGGGCAAGTATTCATGCCGGTCGCAGTCTGCCCGCGGCCGCCCTCCCGCTTCCGCCCCTGGCCTCGCCTGTGGACGGCAAGAGCGCTTTCTCCCGGCCCACCTGCGGTTTTCTCCGTCCGTCCACAGCCGCCGACCGGCGTGCCGCGCTTGTCCACCGTGCTTGTCCACAGAAAGAGGTTCGGTGGCACGGGCGGGGGGCCGCGTCGGCGATCGTCTGCGCCGGAGGTGGTCCCATGGCGGCGAAGGATCGGCTGGGCAGACAGGGCGAACAACTCGCCGTGACCTTTCTGACGGCGAAAGGCATGCACATACTCGACCGCAATTGGCGCTGCGCGGAAGGCGAGATCGACATCGTCGCCCGCGACGGCAACGCGCTGGTGATCGTGGAGGTGAAGACCCGCTCCGGGCGCAGCCACGGCACCGCGTTCGAGGCGGTGACCGGCGCGAAACTGCTGCGCCTGCGGACACTGGCCGGCAGATGGCTCGCCACACGCACCGAGCGCTTCGACACGATACGGATCGACGTGATCGCGCTGGAGCGGTTCGCCGGCGATTTCTCTCTCAGACACGAACGCGGGGTGGTCTGAGATGCCCGTCGCCCGGACGCACTGTGTCGGCCTCGTGGGCGTCACCGGACGTCTCGTCGAGGTCGAGGCCGACGTCGGCCCCGGCGTCGCCGGGACGCATTTCATCGGGCTTCTCGACACCGCGATCAGCGAAGCCCGGGGCCGCGTGAGGTCGGCGCTGATCAACAGCAGGTTCGCCTGGCCGGACGCGCGGGTCACGGTGAGCCTGTCCCCGGCCACCCTGCCCAAGCGGGGGTCGCTCTTCGATCTGGCCATCGCGATCGCGGTGCTCGGCGCGGCCGGCGCCGTGCCCGCGCAGCGGATCGCGGCTCCGATGTTCCTCGGCGAGCTCGGTCTCGACGGGCGAGTCCGTCCGGTCCGGGGCGTGCTGCCGGCCGCGCTCGCCGCCGCCGAGGCGGGGGTGCGCACGGTCGTGGTGCCCGCGCTCAACGCCGCCGAGGCCGACCTCGTGCCCGACCTCACCGTGGTTCCCGTCGCCACACTCGGCGAACTCGTGGGCTGGCTGCGGGCAGGCGACCTGCACCGGCTTCCGGTCGTGGCGGAGGCCGCCTCACTGTCGCGGGACGCCGAGCACATCGCGCACGCCGAAGGCACGCCGGGGCCGGACCTGAGCGATGTGGCCGGGCAGCCGATGGGCCGCAAGGCGCTGGAGGTGTGCGCGGCCGGCGGGCACAACCTGTGGATGCTGGGCCCCCCGGGGAGCGGAAAGACCATGCTCGCCGAGCGTCTGCCGACCCTCCTTCCGCCGCTCGACCAGGAGAAGGCGCTGGAGGTGTCCGCCATTCACTCGGTGGCCGGAACGCTGCCTGCGGGGCGTCCGCTGCTCACCCGGCCCCCGTTCATGGCCCCGCACCACAGCGCGACGATGGCGGCCGTCGTCGGCGGTGGGAGCGGAGGCGTCGTGCGGCCCGGAGCGGTGTCGCTCGCGCACCGGGGCGTGCTCTTCCTCGACGAGGCCCCGGAGTTCGCGACCACCGTGCTCGACTCCCTGCGGCAGCCTCTCGAGTCCGGGACGGTGACGATCGCACGTGCTGTCGGCGCGGTCACGTTCCCCGCCCGGTTCACGCTGGTCCTGGCGGCCAATCCCTGTCCCTGCGGCCTGCAGGGACAGGTTGGACACCCCTGCAGGTGCACCCCCGCGGGCCGGCGCCGCTATCTCGACCGGCTCTCGGGGCCGCTGCTGGATCGCGTCGACGTGAAGATGAAGATCGGCCGGGCCACCCGCGCCGAGTTGCTCGCGGACCGGCACTTCGTGGAGACCAGCGCGACCGTGGCCGAGCGGGTGAGGCTGGCGCGCGAGCGGGCCGCCAGGAGATTGTCCGGCACCCCCTGGCGCACCAACGCCGAAGTGTCCTCGTCCGCGTTGCACCGTGACCTCCGCCTGCCCGACGCCGCGATGGCCCCGCTGCACCGGGGTCTCGACGTGGGCACGCTCAGCGCACGCGGGCTGGACCGCGTGCTCCGCGTCTCCTGGACGCTCGCGGATCTCGCCGGCAGAGACCGTCCGGGCCAGACCGAGACCTCGGCGGCCCTCGCACTGTGGCTTGGAGTGGACTGATGGAAGCGACCGATTTCCGGGCCGTCGACGACGCGCCGACCGGTGACGCCCTGGCCCGGGCAGCGGCGAACACCCCCGGCGCGGCCGGGAACCTCGATGACCCCGCCGGGAACATGGACGCGGTCGGGAACGTGGACGCGGCCGGGCAGGGCAGGACGGAGCGACTGGCCCGGGTGGCGATCATGCGCATGGCGGAGGCGGGCGACGCGGTGATGGGCCGGTTGATCGCCCGCTATGGACCCGTGGGCGCGATGCGGCAGGCGAGGCGAGGCGTGCTGGATCCCGGCTTCGCGCGTGACGAGAGGGACCGCGCCGACGCTTCCCGGCGCCATCTCGATCTCGACCGGCATGCCGCCGCCTGGGCGGCCCGCTACTCGGACCCCGCGGGCGACCTGACGCTGGGCAGGCGGCGAGGAGCGCGGCTCGTCGTCCCGGGCGACGCCGAATGGCCCACTCAGCTCGACGACCTCGGGGACGCCCGGCCGTTCGGCCTGTGGGTGGACGGCCGGGCGAACCTGCGGTTCTCCTGCCTGCGCTCGGTCTCCGTCGTCGGAGCCAGGGCCGCGACCGCGTACGGCACGACCGTGGCGGCCGAGTTCGCCATGAGCCTCGGCGGACGTGGATGGACCGTGATCAGCGGGGGCGCCTACGGGATCGACGGCGCCGCGCATCGGGGCGCGCTTGCCTCCGGGACGCCGACGGTCGCCGTGCTCGCCTGCGGGACGGACGTGTGTTATCCCAGCGCCCACGAGGACCTGTTCCGTGCCGTGCGCGAGCGGGGCGTGGTGATCAGTGAGTGGCCGCCGGGCGCTCACCCCACCCGGCTGCGGTTCCTCATCCGCAACCGGGTCATCGCGGCCCTTTCGCGGGGAACCGTTGTCGTCCAGGCGGCCGCGCGCAGCGGTGCGCTCAACACGGCCACCCACGCCTGGGGTCTGAATCGGCATCTGATGGCCGTTCCCGGCCCCATCACCACGGACGTCTCCACGGGCTGCCACGTCCTGATCCGTCAGGGCAAGGCCGTTTGCGTCACCACGGCAGAGGAGATCATCGAACTGGTCGGCTCCATCGGTGACGACCTCGCGCCGGAGCGACGCGGGCCCGTGCGGCCTCGTGACGGATTGAACGACGAGACCAGGCGTGTGCTCGAGGCGATTCCCGCACAGCGTGCCACGGGTCCCGCCGCGATCGCCGTCGCCGCCGGTGTGGACATCGGAACGACGCTTGCCTGCCTCGGCGCCCTGGCCGCCGCGGGGTTCGTCGAGAACGTGGACCGGGGGTGGCGGCTGCGGCCCGAAGCACGCGCATGAACCGCCGGCACCGCGCCGAAGCGGCCGGCGCTCGTGAATGGACCGGCGGCGTGGAGCGCTCCGGGATCGATCTGCGCGACCACACGCCGAATCGACCCGATGCCTCAGGACGAACGACCGGCACCGCTCGAGCGGCCCGCCCGGGAACGAGGCCGGTGGATACCATGCGGGTCGTGGCCGTGGTCCCTCCCCGAACGGCTTACGGGAACGGAGGCGCTGGCGCTCATGCGCATCGCATGCCGCTCGTGGGCAGTAGGACCGCAAGGAATGGGACCCGGCCGGTCCGTCGCCGCGTCACCGGGGCTGCGAGAGTCACGGGGCTACGAGGCGGCTCCCACAGGCGGCGGCGACCGCGCCCATCGAGCGGTACGCGAGGGGAAGATCGGAGCGGTACGCGAGGGGAAGATCGGAGCGGTACGCGAGGGGAAGATCGGAGCGGTACGCGAGGGGAAGATCGGAGCGGTACGCGAGGGGAAGATCGGAGCGGTACGCGAGGGGAA
>NZ_JBFAOO010000068.1:0-10658 GCF_040675265.1 Microbispora sp. NPDC049633 | reverse complement strand
AAGATCGGAGCGGTACGCGAGGGGGGAGGACGCGCCGTGACAACGGGCGAAGGGCAGGAGCACGGGGAGTTCGACGCCGTCCTGGAGCGGTTCGAGCGGCATCTGCGGCTCGAACGGGACCTGTCGCCACACACGACCAGGGCATATATGGGGGACATCTCCTCGCTGATCGCGCACATGAGGGCCGCCGGGCACGAGAACGTGTCCGCTCTCGATGTGACCGTCCTGCGCGACTGGCTGGGAGACCAGCACCAGTCCGGGCGATCAAGGGCGACGCTAGCCCGCCGTTCCGCCTGTGCCCGCGTCTTCACCGCTTTCTGTCATCGGCGGGGGTGGCTGGCGAGTGACCCCGGATTGCTCCTCGGCACGGCGAAGGCCGAACGCCGGCTGCCGAAGGTGCTGGACCAGACGGAGGCCGAGGCCGTCCTCGGCACACAGGGAGACGGTGACCCCAGGGACCTGCGCGATCGGGCGATGCTGGAGCTGCTGTACGCGACCGGCGTGCGGGTGAGCGAGCTGTGCGGCCTCGACGTCGACGACGTGGACCGGGACCGCCGTACGGTCCGCGTGCTGGGGAAGGGACGCAAGGAGCGGACGGTGCCCTTCGGGCTCCCCGCGCTGCACGCCCTGGACGCCTGGTGCGTGCGGGGCAGGCCCCTGTGGGTGCGCGAAGGGAGCGGCCCCGCGCTCTTCCTCGGTGTCCGGGGAGGCCGGATCGACCAGGGCACCGTCAGACGCGTCGTGCACGCCCGTCTGGCGCAGGTCGAGGGGGCACCCGACATGGGCCCGCACGGGCTGCGCCACACCGCCGCCACGCACCTGCTCGAAGGCGGGGCGGACCTACGATCCGTGCAGGAGATGCTCGGGCACGCGTCCCTGGCCACCACGCAGATCTACACGCACGTGTCCATCGAGCGGCTGCGGGCCGCCTACCGTCAGGCCCATCCCCGCGCCTGACGAACGCCTCCCTCACCACGGGCTCGGACGGGCTCCGCTGACCGGCCACCGAGGCAGGAGGCGGACCTGCCCCCGGCCGAACAGCAGGAGCGGGTCCAGGTAGAGGCGTCCGCGCAGCAGTCCCCAGTGCAGGCAGGAGGCGGCGCAGTGAGCGGCGCCGTCCTCCTCGACGGCGCCGATGACCTGACCGGCCGCGACGACCTCGCCGGGCCGGACCAGGGCGCGGACCGGCAGGTAGGTGGTGCGCAGGCCACCGGGATGGATGACCGTCACGACCCCCCGGCCGGCGACCCGCTCGGCCAGGCCGACGGTTCCCGCTCCTGCGGCCACCACCCGCTCCCCGGGCCGTGCGGCCAGGTCCACACCCCGGTGACCGGCCAGCCACCGCTGTGCGGGCGGATCGAAGCGCCTGATAGGGCGTGCGAGCCCGGAAAGCGGCCACCGCCATCGGGGCCCATGCACCTCATGCGGTGGCTTCCACTCCGGCGCGCCGGGCGTAACCGGCAATCCCCACGCGCCCCGCATCACCCGCGTTATCGGCAAGCCCCGCGCGCCCCGCATCACCTTCGCGACCGGCAAGGCCCCCCTGCCCCGCATCACCCGCCCGGTCGGCTGCGTGGTGCCACGGGACCGGGCCGGCGCGGCCTCCTCGGCCCCGGGCGTCCTCGCCGTCCCGACGGCCGTGTACGGCGCCATGAGGACCGGAGCGGCGACGGGCGCGAGGGCATCGCGGGGACGCGTGAGGGCCACGGTCAGCATGGACAGCACGAGCACGTACACGACGAGACGCATGCCACGACGATGGCCCCCGCAGGCCCGCACAGAGCGACCGAACGCCGTTCTGTGGACAGGCCCCGGGCATGGTCAGTTCGAGAAGCCCTCCTTGGGCATCTCGAGGTCGGGCTTGGCCAGTTCCTCGACGTTGACGTCCTTGAAGGTCACAACCCGGACGTTCTTCACGAATCGCGCAGGCCGGTACATATCCCAGACCCAGGCGTCCTGCATCTTCACGTCGAAGAAGACGTCGCCGTTCTCGGCCGTGCGGACGTCGAGATCGACGGAGTTGGTGAGATAGAAGCGCCGCTCGGTCTCGACCACGTAAGTGAACAGGCCGACCACGTCGCGATACTCCCGGTAGAGCTGCAGCTCCATCTCGGTCTCGTACTTTTCGAGATCTTCCGCGCTCATCCCGGTCCTCCTCTTCCACGCCCCGTCGAGATCCCCCGCGGGCACCGGCCCCGTTCAGACGACACCGGCCCCGACCTCATTCTCGCGCATGTCCTCATCCTGCCCCGTCCACAGGCCCTCGGCCGGGATCCGTGTCCCACGAGTCACCCTGGCCACCGTCACGAACGAGAACCGATGGTGGGGGCTCGGGCCGTGCCGGGCCAGGGCCCGCCGGTGGCCGGGAGTCACGTACCCCTTGTGCAGGGCGAAGCCGTACTGCGGATAGATCTCGTCGAGGCCGTGCATCAGCCGGTCCCTCGTCACCTTCGCCACGATGGAGGCCGCCGCCACGCACGCGGCGACCTGGTCGCCCTTCCACACGGCCAGCGACGGCGCGGGCAGCCCCGCCACCGGGAAACCGTCCACGAGGACGTAACCGGGAACGAGCCCCAGCCCGGCGACGGCCCGCCGCATCCCCGCGATGTTGCACTTGTGCAGGCCGCGCGCGTCGATCTCCTCGGGAGGGATCACGACCACGTTCACGGCCCGGGCGGTCGCCGTGATCCGCTCGTAGAGGCGTTCACGGACGGCCTCGGTCAGGAGCTTGGAATCGCTCAGCCCGTCGATCTCCCGCCCCAGCACCACCGCGGCGACGACCAGCGGCCCGGCGCAGGCGCCACGCCCGGCCTCGTCCACCCCGGCGACCGGCGTGAACCCCCGCCGGGCCAGGGCCCGCTCGTAGCCGTAAAGTCCGGAGTCCCGTCGTACGACACTCGGGCGCGGGCGATAGACACCTGTCATGACGACTAGCAGATTACGCCCCATTCAGCACCGGCGATACGGCCGGAACCGCTATCGGCGGCAAAGCCGCAGGTGAGATCAGCGTACGGCGGAGAAAGTCTCGGGCCGGGACAGGAACGAGATCCGGTTCAGCGGCCAGTAGCGCAGGAACGCCCGGCCGATCACGTCGTCCTCGGAGACCGTGCCCTGATACCCGTTCTCCATGTTGGAGCGCGAGTCCGCCGAGTTGTTCCGGTGGTCGCCCATCAGCCACAACCGGCCCTTCGGGACCTTGACGTCGAACTCGCGACCGGAGGGATAGACCCCTGGGTAGAGGTACTTGTTCTCCTCGTCCAGCGGCGTCCCGTTCACCGTGATGCGGCGCTTGGCGTCGCAGCACTTCACGTGGTCGCCACCGACGCCGATCACCCGTTTGATCGTGTCCTCGCCGTCCCAGCCCTTGAAGACCACGATGTCGCCGCGCTCCACCGGGCCGAGCTTGTAGGCCAGCTTGTTGACCACCACGTAGTCGTCCACCAGGAGCGTGTTCTGCATCGACTCCGACGGGATGAAGAACGACTGCAGCAGGAAGGTGTGGACCAGCAGGGCGACGACGACCCCGCCGAGGACGTACAGGAGGGTCTCCAGAAGGCCGGAGCCCTTCTTCTTGGCGGACCGGCCCTTCTCCTCGCCGGTGGCCCGCTCGCCTTCTCCCGCGGCCGGCTCCGCCGGATCCTCCGGGACGCCGTCCGCCGCCCCGGCAGGCCCCGCGGTTCCTAAGCGGCTCTCGTCGGCCTCTCCCACGGCTGTCTCCTCCCGCTCTGTCACGCCCTGCGCCTCGCCAGCCGCCTGCGCAGGGCCACCAGCGGCACGGCCCCCGCGAGGCCCGCGACGAACGGCGCCACCCCGAGAGCCGCCTGGAGCGCCGGCTGAGCGAACGTCTCCGGAATCGGCAGGATCTTGGCCCGGTCGAACGGCCAGACGATGACGAAGGCACGGCCGATCACCTTGTCGGCGGGGATGGTGCCGCCACCCGGGTCACCCATGTGCAGGCGGGAGTCCCAGGAGACCGAGCGGTGGTCGCCCATCACCCACAGGCGGTCCGGCGGGACGGTGACCTCGAACTCGCGCCCGGACGGCTCGTCCCCGGGATACAGGTACGACTTCTCCTCCAGCGGCACGCCGTTCACCGTGACCCGGCCCTGCTTATCGCAGCACTTGACCTTGTCGCCCGGCACGCCGATCACGCGCTTGATGTAGTCCTTCTCCCCCGGCACGACCCCGAACGCGTTGCCGAGCCAGCGCAGCCCGGCCGCGATGGGGTTGGACGGCTCCTCGAGCTTCACCTCGGGGTCCCAGGAGTCCACCCCGGAGAACACGACGATGTCACCGCGCTCGATGTCGCGTACGTGGTAGACCAGCTTGTTCACCAGCACGCGGTCGTTGATGAGGAGCGTGTTCTCCATCGACTCGGACGGGATGTAGAAGGCCTGGACCACGAAAGACTTGATCAGCAGGGCCAGGGCGAGGGCGACCACGATCAGAACGGGCAACTCCCGCCAGAACGAGCCTTTTTTCTTCCCGTCCTCGGCGTTCTGCTTGACGTCTTCGGCGACCACGTCCACCCCGTCCTCGGCAGGGCGGCGCGTGCCCGGCCCCTGTCCCTCGCTAGCCATCGCTGCTGAGCCTAGATGATGTCCATGACGGCGAGCGCCGGGGACACCGGATCACCGGCAAAAAGAAAGTGGCCCGCGCCTGGGGCACGGACCACGATCTTCAAAGCCTTACTTGCCGGCCGGCTGCGCCTCGCGCTTCTCGCGGATGCGGGCGGCCTTCCCGCGCAGGTCACGCATGTAGTACAGCTTGGCCCGGCGGACGTCGCCGCGGGTGAGCACGTTGATCTTCTCGATCACGGGGCTGTGAACCGGGAAGGTGCGCTCGACGCCGACGCCGTAGCTGACCTTGCGGACCGTGAACGTCTCACGGATGCCACCGCCCTGGCGGCGCAGGACGAAGCCCTTGAACACCTGGATGCGGGACCGGTTGCCCTCGACGACGCGGACGTGGACCTCCAGCGTGTCACCCGGGCGGAAAGCCGGTACGTCGCTGCGAAGGGCAGCCTTCTCGATCTCCTGGATCTGCGTGTGCATGGCGTCGGTTCCTCATTGACATGAGCACACGGAGGTCCACCCGGCCGGGCCTGAGGCTCGGCGACGAGGGGGACACGCGTGCTTGGCTTGATACGTCTTGTCTGCCGCGTCCAGACCGGGACGCACCCGGCCATGCCGAAGTAGGCAGCAGCGATTCAGTCTGCCATACCTTCCGGCCCCGCGCGAAACGCAGTGCCGGATCGGGCGGCGGAACGGCGCTCCTCAAGGCGCTCCTCAAGGCGCTCCTCAAGGCGGCCCTCAGAGCGCTCTTCGCCATACTTCGCGCGGCGCTCTTCACGGCGCTCTTCCCGGCGCTCTTCCCGGCGCTCCTCGAACTCCTCGATGACGCGCCGGTCGTGCTTGTCGAGGCCGTCCCGGTCGAGCCGGGCGGCCAGTTCCGGCCTCCTGGCCAGCGTGCGCCGCAGCGCCTCGTCGCGCCGCCAGCGGGCGATCCTGCCGTGATGACCCGACAGCAGGACCTCCGGCACCTCGTGCCTGCGCCAGACGGGCGGCTTGGTGTAGACGGGGCCTTCCAGCAGGTTGGCCATGGCGCCCGGCGCGAAGGAGTCGTCGGCGACGGAGCGCGCGTTGCCGAGGACCCCCGGCAGCAGCCTCCCCACGGCCTCGACCATCACCAGCACGGCCGCCTCTCCCCCGGCCAACACGTAGTCGCCGATGCTCACCTCGTCGGCGCGCAGACGCTCGCCGTACTCGGCGACGACGCGGGAGTCGATCCCCTCGTAGCGGGCCGGGGCGAACAGCAGCCACGGCTCCCCGGCGTACTCCAGGGCCACTTCCTGCGTGAACGGCCGGCCGCTCGGCGTCGGCACGATCAGCCGGGGCAGCGCGTCCTCCCCGGACGCGGCGCGCCCGTTCTCGATCACCGCGTCGAGTGCCTCACCCCAGACCTCCGGCTTCATCACCATGCCGGGGCCCCCGCCATACGGCGTGTCGTCCACGGTCTTGTGGACGTCGTGCGTCCAGTCGCGGAGCTGGTGGAGGTGGATGTCGAGGATGCCGCGCTCCCGGGCCTTGCCCATGAGGGACACGTCGAGCGGGGCGAAGTACTCCGGGAAGATCGAGATGATGTCGACGCGCATGTGCGGCCCCTACTCCGCCTCGGCGGCGTCGAGCAGGCCGGGCGGTGCGTCGACGACGAGGATTCCCTTGCCGAGGTCGACTTCGGGCACGAGCGCCTTGACGAACGGGACATACGCCTCGTCACGGGACGGACGGGCCACCACGAGCAGGTCCTGTCCGTGGTGGAGGACGTCGCTGACCTCGCCCACCCGCTCCCCCTCGGTGGTGACCACCGTGAGGCCGATGAGTTCGTGGTCGTGGAACTCGTCGGGGTCCTCGATCGGCGGCAGGTCCGCGGAGTCCACGACGAGCAGCGTGCCGCGCAGCGCCTCCGCGGCGTCCCTGCCCTCCACGCCGGCCAGGGTCAGCAGCAGGATCTCCTTGTGCCACCGGGCCCGCTCCACGGTCAGCGGCCCGGCCGAGGCCGGGTCGGTGGCCAGCGTCGCCCCGGGGGCGAAGCGCAGATCCGGCTCGTCGGTGCGCACCTCGACCGTGACCTCGCCCCGCACGCCGTGCGGGCGGCCGATCCTGCCCACGACTAGCTGCACTTGTCGCCTACCTCCGCTACCGCTTCTCCGCGACGGTTCGAACCCCATGGCCCGAACCGTCTGTTACCGCGAACCACAGGAAGAGACCGGTCCTGAGCCGGAAAACACGCCGGGGGACCCCGGTGCGGGGTCCCCCGGACGCGTCAGTTCGGCTCAGCGCGCCTCTTCCAGGTCGACCAGGTCGATCCGCACGTACTTGCCGTTCGACAACGCGTTGACGACGGTGCGCAACGCCTTGGCCGTACGGCCGCCACGGCCGATGACCTTGCCGAGGTCGTCGGGATGAACCCGGACCTCGATAACGCGCCCGGTGCGGATGCGCCGCGCGCGGACCCGGACGTCGTCCGGATGCTCGACGATGCCCTTGACCAGGTGCTCGAGGGCCTCCTCGAGCACCTCAGGCCTCGCCTTCCGGCTTCTCCTCCGCGGCCGGGGCCTCGGTGGTCTCTTCGGCCTTCACGGTCTTCTTGGCCTTCTTCGGCGTGGTGGCGGCGGCGGCGGTGTCACCCGAGAGCGACTCCCTCGCGGCGGCCTCGTACGCGGCGTGCCGGTCGGGCTTGGGCTCGGCGACCTGGAGCGGCGTGGCGGGGGCGGGCTCGCCCTTGAACTTCTGCCAGTCGCCGGTCAGCTTGAAGATCTTCAGAACCGGGTCGGTCGGCTGCGCGCCGACGCCCAGCCAGTACTGCACCCGCTCGGAGTTCACCTCGATGCGCGAGGGGTTCTCCTTCGGGTGGTACAGGCCGATCTCCTCGATGGCACGGCCGTCCCGCTTGTTCCGGGCGTCGGCGACGACGATGCGGTACTGCGGGTTGCGGATCATACCGAGCCGCTTGAGCTTGATCTTGACTGCCACGGGTGTGGTCTCTCCTGCATTAGAGCGTGGGTGAGCGGTGTCTCATCGAGTGGGGCACGATGGGAGCCCGCCCGAGGGACAGGCGCGACCGGCGGGGGTGAGAGGGCACCCACCAGGTCACGATGTTCCAGCCTGACATTCTGCCAGATGATTCCCCATGCTCCGCCAAGGACGGTTCCACCGCCGCCCTGGTTTCGGCACGGATGTGCCCATGTCTCCGGAACGGGCATGCGAACTGATCGCGCTGGTGAGCCGTCCTATTGGACATGCGAGTCACCACGAGCAGGACCTTGGCGGCGGGGGCGGCGGCCCTCGCCCTGCTGGCCACCGGCTGCACGACGAGCGCCGTGCCCTCCGCGGCCGGCGCGCACCCGGTCGTACAGGCGCCCCGGCCGGCAGCACAGACGACACCACGGACGGCACAGCACACCGCCCCGAAAGCACCGGGCGCCGCCGTGAACGCGGGACGGGCCACCGCGGCGGGCGCGGCGTCCGTCCGGTACGGCGCGGCCGCACGCACCACCGGCGCCGCCCCCGCGCGGTGCCGTACGACCGGCCTGCGGGCCAAGGTGGGACGGCAGGACCCGGCGGCGGGCAACCGCTACGCGCCTCTGGTGCTGACCAACACCTCGGCGAAGACCTGCTGGGTGTACGGCTTCGTCGGGCTCGTCCTCATCGACGGCCGCGGCGACGTGCTGCGGACGCGCACCCGCCGCGAGAACGTCACCGCGCGTCGGGTCACGCTGCGCCCCGGGGCCAGCGCGCACGCCCGGCTCCACTGGACGGTGGTGCCGAGCGGGCACGAGACCCGCTGCCCCGCCTCGGCCCGGCTGATGATCATCCCGCCGGACGAGGTGGCGCACCTGGAGGTCCCGTTCACCGCCACGGTGTGCGACGACGGCAGGATCGACGCCAGGCCGATGGCCCCGGGCGCGAGCCTGTGACAGAAAGCCGCGGGCCTCTGACCGGAAGCCGCGAGCCTCCGACCGGCAGCGCGAGCCTCTGACGATCGCCGCGCGAGCCTCTGTCGACCGCCGCGCGAGCCCTGGCGCAGGCGCTACGCGCGGGTCGGCGGTGACGCGGGACCCGCCGGCCGGGAACGGCGGGCGGGTCCGGCTGCCGGGGTCCGTCAGTTCTGGCCGGGCAGCTTCAGCTTCGACGGGTCGAAGCCGGGCGGCAGCTCCAGGCCGGGGGGCAGCTGGCCGCCGCCGAGGTTGCCGAGCAGGCCCTTGGGCAGCTTCGGGGCGTCCTGCGACGACGCGTTCGCGCCGGACTTGCCGAGCGCGGCCTTGCGCGGGTCGCCGCTGACGCGACGTCCCTTCTTGGGCTTCTGCGCCTTCTGCTTGCGCCCGCCGGGCATGCCCGGGATGCCCATGCCCTGGGTCACCCGCTTCATCATCTTCTGGGCCTCGAAGAAGCGGACCACCAGGTTGTTCACCTCGGTGACCGTGACGCCCGACCCCTTGGCGATGCGCGCCCGTCGCGAGCCGTTGATGATCTTCGGGTCCTGGCGCTCGCCGGGCGTCATCGAGCGGATGATCGCCGCGATGCGGTCCAGGTCGCGGTCGTCGACCTGGTTGAGCTGATCGCGCATCTGCCCCATGCCCGGCATCATGCCGAGCAGGTTCTTGATGGGCCCCATGCGGCGGACCATCATCATCTGCTCGAGGAAGTCCTCCAGCGTGAAGCCGTCCCCGGAGACGAGCTTGCCCGCCATCTTGGCGGCTTCCTGCTCGTCGAACGTCTTCTGCGCCTGCTCGATCAGGGTGAGGATGTCACCCATGTCGAGGATCCGGCCCGCCATGCGGTCGGGGTGGAAGGCGTCGAAGTCCTCGAGCTTCTCGCCGGTGCTGGCGAACATGATCGGCCGGCCGGTGACGTGCCGCACCGACAGGGCGGCGCCACCGCGGGCGTCGCCGTCGAGCTTGGTCAGCACCACGCCGTCGAAGCCGACGCCGTCCATGAACGCGCCGGCCGTGCTGACCGCGTCCTGGCCGATCATGGCGTCGAGGACGAACAGGACCTCGTCGGGGGTGACCGCATCGCGGATGTCGGCGGCCTGCCGCATCAGCTCCTGGTCGATGCCGAGGCGTCCGGCGGTGTCGACGATGACCACGTCGTGCTGCTGGCGGCGCGCGTGGTCCACGGACTGCCGGGCCACCGCGACCGGGTCGCCGACGCCGTTGCCCGGCTCAGGGGCGTACACCGCCACCCCGGCCCGCTCGGCCATGACGGCGAGCTGCTGCACCGCGTTGGGCCGCTGCAGGTCGCAGGCCACGAGCAGCGGGGCGTGTCCCTGGTCGCGCAGCCACTTGGCGAGCTTGCCGGCCAGGGTCGTCTTACCCGAACCCTGGAGACCGGCCAGCATGATGACGGTCGGCGGGGTCTTGGCGTAGCGCAGCCGCCGCGTCTCGCCGCCCAGCACCTCGATGAGCTCGTCGTTGACGATCTTCACGACCTGCTGCGCGGGATTCAGCGCCTGGGAGACCTCGGCACCGCGGGCCCGCTCCTTGACCCGGGCCACGAAGTCCTTTACGACCGGCAGCGCGACGTCCGCCTCGAGCAGCGCGATGCGGATCTCGCGGCAGGTCGCGTCGATGTCGGCGTCGGAAAGCCTGCCTTTGGACCGTAGGGAGGAGAAGACCGAAGTCAGCCGGTCGGAAAGCGTCTCGAACACGTGTTTGGCCAGCCTCGAAGCGAGTGGACGGGTCGGTGGACAGTCAGTCTCCCCAGACTATCCGCCCGCACGGCTTTCACGCCCGCGCCGCGATGGTGAGATCCTCCGGCGTCCCGGGCCGTCGCTCATCGGATCGCGCCCACGTGGGACGTCAGCGCGTGCTCGACGAGTGTGATCAGCGTGCTCTTGACCGATTCCCGATCACGCGCGTCGGTGCGGATGATCGGGATGCGCGGCGACAGCGTCAGGGCGTCGCGGAGTTCGTCCTCGCTGTGGGTGTACTCCCCGTTGAAGCCGTTGACGCCGACGACGAAGGGCAGGCGGGCTTCCTCGAAGTAGTCGATCGCCGGAAAACTGTCGGCCAGCCGCCGGGTGTCGACCAGCACCACCGCACCGATCGCCCCCCGCACCAGGTCATCCCACATGAACCAGAACCGATGCTGACC